>CAYJSX010000110.1:0-5310 GCA_964372575.1 uncultured Planctomycetia bacterium | reverse complement strand
CTGGCCAAGCCCTGGACCTACTACGGCTGGGCGGTGCTGGACAAATACTGGTATCTACTTCCCTTTGCCTTGGTGGGGGCGTGGCTGGCTGGGCAGAAGGCCGGGCGAGGCGAAGAGCCCAGATGGCTTTTGGTCTTTTTGTGGGCGGCCGCCTTTCCGGCAGGATTCAGTCTGGCCACGCACAAGGTTCATTACTATATCCTGCCTACCTACGCGGCGACCGCGCTGTTCGTGGGGCTGGCGGCGGAGCGGTTCCTCGCGCCGCCGGTGCGGCGGCGGCTCTTTGCCGGATCGATCGCGTTGACCGCGGTCGGGGCCGTTGCCCTGGTCCTTTTTCCGATTCGGCTTCACAAGACCCGGTACGAGGCGAACATCCGGATCGCCCCCCAGATCGATTCGGTGATCCAAGCCAAACCCGGGGAGGTGATCGTGGTCCGGCAGGATGTGGCAAGCCTCCTCTTCTACTCCAAGGCCCTGGCCCGAGCCACCAGCGCCCACCATTGGCCGAGCTTCCGGGATACCTTAAGCGCTCCCTCTGCCAGCGCCCGCTACTGCCTGATTGGCCGGAAGGATTGGGCTCTTCTGGATCCGGAGGTCCAGGCCCGCTGGAAGGTGCTGCTCGACGACGGAGAGAGGTTCTTCCTCAGAGAGGACGCTGCTGTTTCGGCTGCTTCAGGATAAAAACTTCCGGAATCTCTGGCTGGGGCAGCTTGCCTCTGTGCTGGCTGACCGGCTGACCCAGCTTCTCCTCGTGGCGCTGGTGGCCTCCAAGGCCCCTGGCTCGACCCTCACGCTTGCGAGCGCCCTGATCGCGACCACCCTGCCGGCCTTGATCTTGAATCCCTTCGCGGGGGCTTATGTGGATCGGTGGGATCGCAAGCGGACGATGATCACCTGCGACTTCATTCGGGTGGTCCTCATCCTTCTTTTGCCCGCCCTGATCAGCACGGCCCATCCCATTTGGTTTATGGCGGCGGTCTTCCTCCTTTTTTCGGTGAGCACCTTCTTTGTACCGGCCCGTCTGGCCCTGATTCCGGATCTGGTCCCGCCCGAACGGCTCGGCCAGGCCAACGCCCTTTTCACCACCTCAGGGATGATCGGTTCCTGCCTCATCCTGCTCATCGGGGCCTTTCTCATGGAGTGGTTCGGCCCTGCCCGTAGCAGCCTGGTGAACGCCGCCGGGTATCTTACCTCCGCCTTACTTCTAGCTCCGATTGTTCGCAAGGGGCGGCGGCTCCAGGCCCAGCCCCCGTCACAGAGTAAGATGTTTAAAGAGATCGCCGAGGGCCTGCGAGAGATTTGGCGCCACCACGCCACCCGTTGGATGGTGGGACTTCTTGGGTTTCTCATGGCCGGGGCAGGGGCCAGCATCGTGGTGGGCACCGTGCTGGTCCAGCGCATGTTAGGTTCCGTGACCAAGGATCTGGGGATCTTTTCCCTCTGGTTGGGGGTAGGGATGCTGGTGGGGTCGCTGGGCTACGGGCGCTGGGGAGCCGCGCGGCCTCATCAGGGGATCTTAGGAATCTCCTTCTTAGGGTGCGGCGTTTCCCTGTGGCTCTTCGTGGGGGCGGTGGTTCTTTTAAGGTCGGGTGTCGTGGCCTCGATGGCGGCCGGGTTATTGGGCGTGTGGCTAGCCCCCATCGGGATTTCGGCCAACACCCTGGTTCACAAGGGGCACCCCGAGCACCTGCACGGCAGGATCTTCAGCTCCCTGGGGGTGGCGGTGAACCTCTCCCTGATCCTTTCGATGTGGATTTCTGGCTGGCTGACGGAAAAGGGGGGCCACGCCCTCTTTATGGGAGTCCTGGGATCCCTTTTTGCGGCAGCGGGTCTGGTCTTGTTATACTATGGACAGAAGGAGGAGAAAATCAGATCATGGGAAGCGCAACCCTTACGGTAACTCAGGAAAACTTCAAGTCGGAGGTTTTGGATTCCGCCAAGCCGGTCCTCATCGATTTCTGGGCCCAGTGGTGTGCCCCCTGTCGGGCGGTGGCTCCCACGTTGGAGGCATTGGCCGTCAAGTACCAGGGAAAGATCACGGTCGGCAAGGTGAACGTGGATGACCATCCGGACCTGGCGGTTCAATTCGGAGTCCTCAACATCCCCACCCTCATCTTTGTCAAGGGGGGCAAGGAGGTGGATCGGGTGGTCGGGGTTCAGCCCAAGAGCCAGCTCGAGGCCAAGATCGAGCGGCTGACGGCGTAACTCCTTCTCATGGTCGCGCCTAGCCGTTATCGCGAGGCCCCGAAGGGGCCGTGGCGATCTCGAGATTGCTTCGTCCCGCTTTTGCGGGCCTCGCAATGACATCGAAGAATCGGTTGCCCACCCTCGCGGTCCTCTGTTCTGGCCAGGGGACCAACCTCCAGGCGATCCTTCGGGCCCTTGAGCGCGGACGCCTTCGGGCCCGGATCGGCGTGGTGGTGAGCGACCAGGCCAGCGCCTTGGCCCTGGAGCGGGCCTGCCGGGCCGGCATCCCGGCGGTCTTCATTGATCCCAGACGCTATACCTCCCGCGAGCGCTTTGATCGGGAGTTGAGCCGGACGATTGAAAGGTCAAGCGCTGGGCTCATCGTGCTGGCCGGCTTCATGCGGATCTTGTCGAGTTGGTTTGTGCGCCGATACCGGAATAGGATCCTCAACATCCATCCGGCCCTGTTGCCAGCCTTCCCGGGAACCCACGGCGTGCGGGATGCCCTCCGGCACGGGGTGAAGGTGACCGGGGTAACAGTTCATTTTGTGGATCAGAAGGTGGATCATGGGCCAATCATCTTACAGGAAGCGGTGAAGGTTCGGCCGGGTGACACCGAAGAGAGCCTCTTGGCGCGGATCCACAGGGTCGAGCACCGCCTTTATCCCCAGGCCATCCAGCAAGTTATTAACAATTGGTGCCAGGCACCTCCTGTGAATAACTTTCGGGCATGATAAAGACAGCCATCAAAAAAATTGCGGCGCGGGAGATCTTGGATTCCCGCGGGCAGCCGACCGTCGAGGTGGACGTGACGCTGGCAGGCGGGGGCTTCGGGCGGGCCGCTGTGCCCAGCGGGGCCTCCACCGGCCGGTATGAGGCCTGGGAGCTGCGGGATGGGGAGAGATCCCGCTTCGGCGGAAAAGGGGTCTTGAAGGCGGTGCGGCACGTGGCCAAGGAGATTGCTCCGGCCCTGCGGGGAATAAATGCGTATGAGCAGTGGCGGATCGATGCCAAGCTGATCGAGCTGGATGGCAGCCCCAACAAATCCCGCCTGGGAGCCAACGCGATCTTGGGAGTCTCTCTGGCCTGCGCCAAGGCGGCCGCCGCCCAGCGCGGCCAGCCCCTTTACCGCTATTGGGGAGGGGCCAAGGCAAACCTCTTGCCGATTCCGCTCATGAACATCATAAACGGCGGCTTGCACGCCGACAACGGCCTGGACCTGCAGGAGTTCATGATCATGCCGGTGGGGGCCAAAAGCTTTCGGGAGGCCCTTCGGATGGGGGCGGAGGTCTTCCAAACGCTCAAAGGGATCTTAAAGGCGTGCAAATACTCGGTGGGTGTCGGAGACGAAGGAGGATTTGCCCCACGGCTTGCCTCCAACGAGTCGGCCATCCAGATGATCCTTCAGACGATCGAGAAGGCCGGCTACAGGCCGGGCAGGCAGTTGCTGATTGCCCTAGACGCGGCAGCCAGCACCTTTGCCGGCCCTCGAGGCTACACGCTCAAGGCCGAGCGGCTTTCCAACGCGCCGGCCCAGGGGATCATCTCCCTCTACGAGCGCTGGGCGCGGCGTTATCCGATCGTCTCGATCGAAGACGGCCTGGGCGAAGAGGACCAGAAAGGGTGGGCGGCCCTCACCCAGCGCTTAGGGAACAAGATCCAGTTGGTGGGGGACGACCTCTTTGTCACCAACCCGAAGCGGCTCTCCGATGGAATCGCCCAGGGGCTGGCCAACGCGATCCTGATCAAGGTGAACCAGATCGGCACCTTGACCGAAACCCTCACCTGTATTGAAACGGCGAGGAAGGCCCACTATCGGACCGTTATCTCCCATCGCTCCGGAGAAACCGAAGACACCACCATTGCCCACCTGAGTGTTGCCACAAACGCAGGCCAGATCAAGAGCGGGTCGCTCTCCCGAAGCGAGCGGGTGGCCAAGTACAACGAGCTGCTGCGCATCGAGGAGGAACTGGGCCGTCAGGCGGTCTACGCAGGAACCCAGTGGGGAACAAAAGACTTTTAACCATCGGGGCGGCGGTTTTGCTGCTGGCCCTCTTCGGGCCCAGGCTCGTGCGTTGGGTGGAACTTAAGGCCCAGGAGTCTCAACTCAAGGCCGAGATCGCGGCCCTCAAGGCCGAGAACCGCCGGCTGGCTGAGGAGGCCCAGCGCCTGCGGGAAGATCCGGCTTACGCCGAGGCGGTGGCCCGCAAAGAGCTCGGGCTTGTGCGGCCCGGTGAAACAGTCGTCAAGCTCAAGGAGAACCGCCAGCCCGCCTCCTCGAGCCAGGAGAAGGCTCGCTAAAGTCCACCGGCGGTGGTAAAATGGCTTTTCTACTGCGGGGTGGAGCAGTCTGGTAGCTCGTCAGGCTCAAGAGCTGGGCCGCTCAGCCGGTAACGGCCGAGGCAACACCCGGCAAATTCGGGGAATCCTTCGCTGGCAATCCCGAGCCAAACCTCGAGCCAATCGGCACGGGGCAGGTGTAGAGACTAGATGGCGGGCACCCCGTGAGATGAACCTCGCACTTCGTATCTCACGGGGTGAAGGTATAGTCCAGACCACAAACCCAGTAAAATAAATTTGTATCTCACGGGAACAGCGAAAGCTGTAGTGGTAAGCATAACCTGAAGGTCCCTGGTTCAAATCCAGGCCCCGCTAAAGCTTAATTCATTCTGTAATCTAGGGCTGGGAGATTCATTCCCAGCCCTGTTTCTTAAGGAGACGGGAAGCGGATGGGGTTTTCTGAGGTTAACCCCGCCCCTCCCAAATCAACGCTTTCCAGCATCACAAAACTCCTTTTGCCAAAGCCCCAGAGCGCAAGAGGGCCAGCTGACCGTAGGCTTGAGGGGCGGAGTTTGATTTCCCATTATGCATCTGCTATTCTTCAAGTGGGTTTCGTTTTTAAGGGAGAAAGGAACATTAAGGGAAGAACCGTAGGTTCGTCCCTTCCTTCGGAAAGGGGGGCGTATTGGGGGAGATGGAGAAGTTTTTCTCCTCTTGGGGAAGGGGGCTTTCCTTCGGAAAGGGGGGCGTATTGGGGGGAATGGGAAATTCCCCCCAATGAAACCATTTGCTTTTGCCGGATGGGGGAGCCCTGAGGGGGAAACCAGGCAGTGGTTTCCCCCT
>CAYJSX010000109.1:0-5342 GCA_964372575.1 uncultured Planctomycetia bacterium | reverse complement strand
TTTCGCTTTCTCTCGGACAGCAGGCCAGGCGTCCTGTTCCCAAAGATCCTCCGACAGGTCGTGCAGTAGGCGGCCAATGAATGAGGCCATCGTTTCGTTTCGCTCTCCAGCCGGGACCTCTCCTAGGGCTTTCGTCCATTTTTTCTCTGTAATTTTTGGAAACAGATTAGCAGGGAAATCCGCAAGCGGTTGGTTGTCCAGAGGTATGAGCCATTCGTAACGGTTGCCAGAAGGGTGAAGAGACGGGGGGGCTATGACGTAGCCTCCGTCTCCCCGAATGTCCACGAAAGGCTTGACTTTTACCGCATTGGCGACCGGAGGGCCAGGGTGCTTGTACCATAGGTGCCAACCGCCCCCGCCCGTCTTGACTGTGGCCGTTTTCGGGAACCCATCAATTGAACCCCCGGCTTCAATGTCTACGCCTGCGATACCAGCAATAGATCCCGTTACCACGGCCACTTGAGCCTGGGGATCTTGGAACCACTTTCGGACCTCTTCCTCCGTTGGGTGCCGGTGTTGATATTCTTCCCATTTGACGAGGGGTTTCTTGTTGGCTGGGCTGACCGGGATGACGCTAAACCCGCGCTTCAGATAATCCAGGGCTGCGTCGAGTATCGGATTGGGACTCATCGGCCCCGTGCCTCCCGTGCCGCAAAGATCAACGACTTCAAGTCGCGGAGATCCTGGGCGTAGGACCTCAGATTAGCCGTGAGGGCATCTGAGTAGAACTGATCAGAAACCCTCTGGGCTTCCTGGGCTTCAACGGGGAAGACAAACTCTGCCAACCGTCCGTTTATCTGGATAGTTGGACTCTGGCGTAAGGCTGTCTTTAGCGCAGCGGCGAGGCTAAGGTCAGAAGTCCTGAACATACTTGTCCTGTCCTGTCCAGTTGATTTAACCCATATCGGCCATTTGTGAAAACAAAAAGCCCACTGGGAATCCCCAGGTGGGCATAAAAAATGCCAGCCAAGGTTTCCCTTGGACTGGCTGTCTATCTAGCGAATGATGACTAGCAGTCCCGCTTCACAACATCTTCAGAGAGGTATATCGCCGACAACCTCCCCTCGCTGTAACGTCGTTCGCACGGCTTTGGTATGGCGGTTGCTCCGCCAAATCAGGTTTTTATCCCAGCCTATCTGGGTGAAATGTTGGAAGCGTCATCTCTCAGTATCTCACAGAAGTGACACCGAAAGACACCACTTGAGATTTCTCCCTCAAGCTTGGGTTATTTCTATCACATCGCCGGTCTCTTGTCAACTGAGGGTCCAGGCACTGAGGGTCCAGGCAGGTAGGTAGCCTAGAAATCCAGCAACTTGGAGAGGGTAATTTTGAGGGCCTGGGCGAGTTTCTGCAAGGTGTCTATCTTCGCTGGGGGCGGATTCCTGATACTCTCAAGACGTTGGACATGCCGGTAGGCGAGGTCGGCCTTCTCAGCCAGTGTTTCTTGGGTCCAGCCCCGAGCTTTTCGGAGTTCGCGGAGGCGACGGGCAAACCTGATCCGAATATCGGTAGGCACATGGCCATTCTAGGGAGCCACGACATACCTAGCCACGACCCACAAGGCGTGTTAACATCTATCGGGGGGGAGCGAGATGGTGAAAAGGCGCCACGCCAAGGTGAAAGTTGATGGAGTTTCCTAAAGATCCGCAAGTTAGATATCGTGCCCTCCGCACAGCTGTCCTTGTCTTTCTTGGGGGTTTCCTGTTTTTTGGTTACAATATAAGGCCAGCTGCCATAAGGGAGTTTTGCCATAGCTATGCCGAGGTGAATGCTGCCAATCTATTTAAACAGAGAGCGTCGCTGAGAGAGTGTGACATGGAGATGAAAAAACAAGCCGAACAAGGGTGGTATCTGCGAGCCGACTATGAGAGCGCCTATGAGCAGTGTCTGCGCTCTAAGGGCCTTAGGGAGTGAAAACGCATTTCGGATGGCTGCGTTGGGAGTCCAAAGTGGTAACGAATGCCCTACTGGCTTTGATTGCGTTGCTCCTCGTTCTCGTCCTTATCAAAATGCCTGTACTCGTTACAGTCCAAGACGTCAGAAGTGAGGGGCGGTCGGCCATGATGAAGGCTCCGTGTGTGAGGGTCGTCGGTCCTGTAAGCGTACTACAATGAGCTCGTAAGAAGGATTGTGTGGGATCATCTTGGAAGCAGTTGAAAAAGGATGCGGGCAGTTCCTTCTTCTGGTTCTTATTTTCCCTCTTTCTGATTCTCCAGGGTTCTCCCGCTTCGGAACCTGCGTCTATCGGGCCGTCTTGAGTGCAGAGGGCAAGCAGAATGGCTGGGCCTGGACTCTTGGGGTGATAGCCCTGATCTTCAACCCCTTGATCCCAATCCATCTCGACAAGGAATCTTGGGCACTGATAGACCTTGCGTCGGCGATCATCCTGGGATTCTCCCTGATCCCGCTGAAAATAAAAAGGGCCAGTCGGTGAATTGCCGACAGGCACAAGGAATAGATCTTTTTACCTTCTTATAAAAGACAGGATGGGCATGGTTAAAAGCGCCTGGTTGTTTATGATGTTGAGTATTATTTGCTATCCGACTGCCCTAACAGCAGGCGAGTTGGATTTTTCCTTGAAAACCTTAACGATTCCAAATGAACACGGCTCGATCACTGAAGTTTCGGAAGGGAATGGCCCCACTATATTACTGATCTCTAACATTTTGATGAATTATGAAGCCCAAAAAGACGTTGCTGCAATTCTGGAGTTCCTTATTCAGAAATACAACCTTCGTTTGGTGCTTGTTGAAGGAGGATCAAGAAATAATAGCCTAGCCCATCTTCGCACCAGCGCGACTCCAGAGAAACGCCGCCAGGTTGCGGAAGAGTTTTTGCGAGAAGGCAAGATTTCTGGAGAAAACTACTTAGATCTTGTGAGTGATTACAACTTCATTGTTTATGGGGTTGAGGATCCTGCTCTGTACAATGCCCAGGTAATGGGAAATCCTGGAGTTGTTTTCGAAAGGCAAAAGGCTATGGTTAAAAATAGCCTTGAGCAAATCCGGGATTTCCACGTTACTTTTGCAGTCCTTATTGCTAATAAGTCTCTTGCTCCGGGATTGTGCAGTCTCTTTAAAGAAGGGCAGATCGCCTATGCTGTCATTACGCCCAAGCACACGGCTTTTACTAGGGAGCATCAGAAGAGACTCGATAAAGTTATGAGAGAAACCTTTATCCCAATGAAGCAAAAGGATGAATAGCCTAGCAACATGAGAATTCCAGTAAATTTGGCAAGTAACTTCCAATTACGCGTCCTCCCCTTTGGTGCGCTGTTGCTCTGTCTTGGGTGGGGCGGATGTGCGATGACGATGCGCGTGCCAACCCTGCACGAACCACAGGCTGTCATAAGCAATATTCCCTACCACCGTGTCTCGAATTTGCTGACTCGCTTGAGTGCAGCTACTCCGAGACGTAGCGCTCCAATTCGTCTGGTAATAGCACCTGACTCAAGATTCCTGTGCACAGATGGTGGGACCATCTACGCAGATCCAGTATTCACGGATGCCTTGTCGGATGAAGAGCTTTTGGGTGCACTGGCACATGAGTTGGCCCATGGTGATCTCGGGCATGGGGGTAAAAGGGTGGTAGCAAGCACATTGACGGGTGCGCTGGTAGGTGGATTAGCCTATGTTCTAACCGGAGGACAGACCGGAATAGGGACTGTGCTGGGCCGGGAAGCATCGAAGGCTTTAGTTGTAGCTCAGTACAGCCAGGCTCAGGAGGTTCAGGCGGATCGGCAGGGGGCGATATATCTCAATGTTCTAGGTTACAACGGGCCAGCCGTTATGATCGGAGTGCTTTCGAAGATTCAGGCAATGGGAGGAGATCTAACGTCTTGGTGGTTCTCTACCCATCCCTCCTCGCCCCAACGAATCGCCTCCATGCAAAAATTTCAATCGAGCCGTCCTGAACTTTTTGCTGCTGGAGGCGGTATGCCAGGACTTCCGTCCACAGGGAATTCGGTTTCGGGCACTCTTCTGAGAAACATCGGGCCGATCACTTCGGCGGTTCCTTCTGTATCCGGCGGGGTGGGAGGTGGCTCCCCCCAAAGGGGGTTGAGCTCGGTTCCTCCTTCCCAGCAAACATCTCAGCCTAGTCCGCCGGTAGTGGCGAAAGCAGAAGGCGAGGTTGTCTCCATGTATGAGGCAGATGGGGGATCAATGGCTATAGAAATAAAAATGGGGGACAATTCTATCGTTCCAGTAATTGTCGGCCCTGGTTCCGTGGTGCACCTGGACGAAAAGAATGTAACCTTTCAACCCTATAAAGTTATACCCGGCATGTTGGCGAGCGCCGAGTATGTTTTTGACCCCCAGAGGAACCGCAGCTTCGCTTCATCGCTGAGATTGGTGTCCCATGAACCGGAAACCCCCCCGGGGGTATCTCCTGACAAGCAAAGACCGCTGGAGGCTCAAATCGCAGGTCTCTATTCTTCGGCGCGAAGAAAACTGGGTTTTCCTGAGAAACCGGAGCAGCAGGATGAAAAATAGATTGATCCGCCCGTTTCTTGCTCCGCGCTGACCGGCTCCTCGGGCTAAACAAACCACCCTAAGTTTCCCGCCGTGTTGACTCGCTCCGTTTCGCATCTCTCATCTCCCCCGTTTTCTGGCCGTTTTTACCTGATATCTACCTGTTATTACAGGTAGTCGTTTTCACCTCAATTAGCCAAGTGGGCTTGCTGTTTTGTACCTGACCAAATAGATCGTGTTATCCCTCGGGCTCACCGGAGGATTACGCAAAATACCCTGCCTTGAGGCGGGAGCTGATAAGACTAAAGAGTTGATCCTCGGTGAGTCCTTTGTAGTCCGTGAAGTTGTAGACCGTTGTTGGCTGCTTTGGTGCCATGTCCTGCTTGAGATCGGGAATTCGCTTGGTAAGGATCTCTTGAGCGGCCCGGAGGCGAGTCATTTCATTCCTGGACCTGAGAAGCCTGATCACTGCTTCAAGAGCCGGTATGGTGGCCTCATCCAATACTGCATAGGCCCTTTGGAGCAAGCTGGGGTCCTTAGGCCTCGGTTTTCGCCCCGCTCCTGGCCTCGCTCCGCCCCGGGCGCGCTTCACTCCATGGCGAAGTGTGCTTGAATCCTCTGTGATTTCCTTGTTTTCAGCCATCCGGCTGTTTCCTCCTTTCTTCGTGTAATTCGCTTTCTTCGTGCCCGCTAGTTGGAAATTACTGCTGGTTGCCGGTAGAGTTGGGTGAGAAAATGAATCCGTTTGCGGGACGTTTGCAGGGAAGGTTGCTACGCTGTGGAACTGAAAGGACTGATTCGGGTTAGGGAAGAAAGACCGCTGAGCTACGGGCCCGACCCCTAGGATATCACGTCCAGCCGGGGCCGGGC
>CAYJSX010000108.1:0-5398 GCA_964372575.1 uncultured Planctomycetia bacterium | reverse complement strand
CCCGCCCCTTCTCCACCGTCCAGTAGGGGGTCTCGATGAAGCCGAACTCGTTGACCCGCGCGTACGTGGACAGAGACGCGATCAGCCCGATGTTCGGGCCCTCCGGCGTCTCGATGGGACAGATCCGGCCGTAGTGGGAGTGGTGAACGTCGCGCACCTCGAAGCCGGCCCGTTTCCTGGAAAGGCCTCCCGGCCCCAAGGCCGAAAGCCGGCGCTTGTGGGTGAGCTCGGCCAGGGGGTTGGTCTGATCCAAAAACTGAGAAAGCTGTGAGCGGCCGAAGAAATCCCGGATGAGGCTTGAGACGAGCTTGGCGTTGACGAGCTGATGCGGCATGGTGCCTTCCAAGTCGTAGATCGCCATCCGCTCCCGAGCCGAACGCTCCACCCGGGCGAGCGCAATCCGGAATTGGTTCTGCAGCAGCTCGCCCACGGTGCGAATCCGGCGGGAGCCGAGGTGGTCGATGTCGTCCACCTCACCCTGCCCGGCCTTCAGGTTCAGCAGGTACTTCACCACCGCCAGGATCGTGGAAGGATCCAGCACCCGCTGCTCGAGGGGAAGGTTGAGGCCCAGCTTGCGGTTGAGGATGTACCGGCCCACCCGGCCCAAGTCGTACCGGCGCGGATCGAAGTAGAGCCGGGTCAGCAGAGACTGCGCCGAAGCCAGGGTGGCCGGATCTCCGGGCCGCAGCTTCCTAAAGATATCGAGGACCGAATCGTCGGTGGTCTTGAGCCGATCCTTCTCCAGCGTGCGTTGCACCTCTGGGACCAGCTTGACCAGGAGCTTCAGTTCACGGATTTCGGAGTTCCAGATCATCGAGAGGTGCTCCTTGGCCAGCTTCTCAAAGCGAGGGATCAAGATGCCGTGGGTCTGCGGGTCCACCACGTCGCAGGCCAGGATCCGGCCCACCAGCTCCTTCAGGTCGGAGAACTCCTGGGCCTTCATCGTCTCCACGCCGCAGAAGGCGTTCAGAATCTCCTCGTCCGAGCCCGCCCCGATCGCCCGCAGGAAGGTGGAGGCCAAGACCTTCCGGCGCCGGTCCACCATGGCGTACAGGGTATCGGTCAGATCGAACTCGAACTCCAGCCACGCCCCCCGGTAGGGGATGATCCGGGCGGTAAACATCCGTTTGCCGTTGGGGTGCGTCTCCTCTTCAAAGGAAACGCCGGGCGAACGGTGGAGCTGACTCACCACCACCCGCTCATCACCGTTTATGATGAAGGTGCCGGTGGGGGTCATGAGCGGGATGTCCCCCAGGTAGACCTCCTGCTCCTTCATCTCCTTCACCAGCCGCAGCCGCAGCCGAACCTTTAAGGGGGCGGCATAGGTGACGCCTCGGCGCTGGGCCTCGCTCAAATCGTACTTGGGCTTGCCGATCTGATAGGAGAGATACTCCAGCTTGGCCTTTCCCTCCGGACCCTCGATCGGGAAGATCTCGTGGAAGACCTCCTCCAGGCCGACCACCTGCCGTCGGGTCTTGGAGAGCCCCATCTGCAGGAAATCGTCAAACGGCTTGGTCTGGATGGACAGGAGATCCGGCAGCGAATAAAGCTCCGGCAGCTTGCCGTAATTCTTGAGCTTCACTTCAGCTCGACCTTGGCACCAGCCGCTTCCAACTTCTCTTTGATCGCCTTCGCCTCTTCCTTGGTGGCGCCCGTCTTGACCGGCTTGGGCGCGGAATCCACCAGGTCCTTGGCCTCTTTGAGCCCCAGACTGGTCACCGTGCGAAGCTCCTTGATCACCTGGATCTTGTTGGCCCCGACCTCGGCCAGGATCACCTCGAAGGTGGCCTTCTCCTCCGCCGCGGCCGCGGCAGCGCCGCCGGCCGCCCCTGCCTGTGCGGCCGCGCCAGCGGCCACCGGCACTGCGGCCGTCACCCCAAACTTCTCCTCCAAGGCCTTGACGAGCTGCGAGAGCTCCAAGACCGTCATCGACTCAATGGCCGAGATCATCTGATTCATCTTGTCGGAACCCTCGACCTGTTTCGTTTCAGTGGCCATCGTTAGCCTCCCTTTTTCTCAGAGATTGCATGAAGTATGCCGATCAGCTTCCGCTCCACCCCGGTCAAAACCCCCACCAAACCGGCGATGGGGGATTTCATCCCGGCAAAGGCCTGGCTCAAGAGGATCTCCCGCGAGGGGAGCCTGGCCAGGGTGGTCAGATCCTGCGCGGTGAGTCTCTTTCCTTTAAAGAGCCCCCCCGCCAGGACAAAGCCTCCGTGGTCCTTGGCAAAGTTTGTCAACAGCCGGGCCGCGGCAACCACGTCTCCCCGGACCGGGCTGATGCCGCAGGTCCCCTGAAGGTGCTCCTCCAAAGCGCTCAAACCCAGATCCCGAAAGGCAAGCCTGGAAAGACTGTTCTTCGTCAAGACGAGATTCGCCTGGATCCCCTTGAGGGCCAGCCGAAGCTGGTTGAGTTCTCCCGAGGGCGTCCGGGCGATCCGGGCCACCACGAGCGTATCCACCCCTTGAAGGCTCCCCTTCAAATCCCGGACCAGTCCTGAGCGAACCTTCCGCCCCAAGCGCCCCGCACCTTTGCCGTCCTGGCTGGTAGAAATGGTCACTCCAACCTTCCCTCCGAAGGATTCAGCTTGATCCCAGGCCCCATCGTGCTGGAGACGGCAACCCCTTGGAGGTATCGGCCCTTGGCCCCGGCCGGCTTGGCCCGCCAGATCGCCTCCAGGATCGTCCGGAGGTTCGCCTCCAACGCCTCCTCCGAGAAGGAGCGCTTGCCCACCCCGAGATGGATGTCTCCCTGCTTGTCCATCTTGAACTCCACCTTTCCCTTCTTGAGATCCTGGACCGCCTTGCCCACCTCCATCGTGACGGTGCCAGTCTTGGGACTGGGCATCAGGCCTTTGGGCCCCAAGACCTTTCCGAGCTTCCCCACCTCCCTCATCAGATCCGGAGTGACCACCATCGCGTCAAAATCGACCCATCCTCCCTGGATCTTCTCCAGCAGCTCTTCAGCCCCCACGGTATCGGCGCCGGCTGCCTGCGCCTCGCGGGCCGGTTCTCCCTTGGCGATCACCAGAACCTTCACCTTCTTTCCGGTTCCGTGGGGAAGGATCACGGTTCCCCGCACCGCCTGATCGGTCTGCTTGGGATCGACATCCAGGTTGATGTTAAGATTCACCGTCTCGTCGAACTTGGGAGCCGGCGCCTGCTTAAGTAGGGTAATCGCCTCCCGAATGGAGTAGCGCTTGCCCCGGTCGATCAGCCTCTCGGCGGCTGACATCCGCTTGCTCATCGAGATCCGGGCCTCATGTCACTTCAATTCCCATCGAGCGGGCCGTCCCCTCCACCTGCTTGATCGCCTCCTCAATCGAGGGGGTGTTGAGATCCTTGAGCTTGAGCTGGGCGATCTCCCGGACCTTATCGCGGCTCACCTGGCCGGCCTTTTCCTTGTTCGGCGTCCCGGAGGCCTTGGCGATCCCGCAGGCCTGTTTGAGCAGGACCGAGGCCGGCGGGCTCTTCACGATAAAGGTGAAGCTCCGGTCCTCGTAAGCGGTGATCACCACCGGCAGGATTAGCCCCTCCTGGGCCTTGGTCTTCTCGTTGAAGGCCTTGCAGAACTCCATGATGTTCAAGCCCTGCGAGCCCAGCGCCGGCCCGACCGGAGGAGCGGGGTTGGCCTGACCCGCTGGGCAATACAGCTTGATCGTGGCTAGGACCTTCTTCGCCATGCTTCCCTTGTCATTAAACCTTCTCCACCTGCCAGTACTCAAGCTCCACCGGAGTGGCGCGACCGAAGATCGTCACCAGGACCTTGAGCCTTCCCTTCTCGGGGTTCGTCTCTTCAATGACGCCGTTAAAGTTGTTAAAGGGGCCTTCGTTGATCCGCACCGCCTCTCCCTTATCAAAGACCACCTTCGGCGAGGGCCGCTCCATCTTCTCTTGGCTGGCCTGCAGGATCTGAGTCACCTCTTCATCCTTCAAGGGGACAGGCCTCAACCCCGAGCCGACAAAGCCGGAGACCCCCGGCGTATTCTTGATGAGGTACCAGGTCTCATCGGTCAAGTTCATCTGCACCAGCACATAGCCGGGGAAGACCCGCCGCTCGGAGATCTTCTTCTTGCCGGCCTTCACCTCCGAAACCCGTTCCATCGGCACCAGAACCTGGGCGACTTGACCCTCCGCCTTCTGGGCATCGATGTGGCCCTGGATGGCGCACCGGACCTTCTCCTCCTGTCCGGTGAGGGTATGGACCACGTACCAGTGCAGTTCCATCGCTACCGGATGAGCCATGCCATCAAACGGGCGCAGACAAAGTCAAACAGGCCGATCACGCCCGAGAGCAAGGCCGTCACCACGAGGACCACCCGGGTCGATTCCCACAGCTCCCGCGGGGTGGACCAGGAAACCTGGCCCATCTCGCTTCGAACCTCCTTAATAAAGGAAACGGCCCTTCGAATCATGCGATTCCTGCCACCCCCCTTTGAATTTCAGGAGCGGCAGGAATCGGCGCCTCGCTCGCCCGCCTCCGGCGGGCAGGATGCTCGGTCGGCCCCCCGCCCCGTGTTGGTCGCGATGCTCCTATTCGTCGCATCGCCTTAATCCGGGGCACGGGGCTCCTTCGATTCCTGCCACCCCCCTTTGAATTTCAGGAGCGGCAGGAATCGGCGCCTCGCTCGCCCGCCTCCGGCGGGCAGGATGCTCGGTCGGCCCCCCGCCCCGTGTTGGTCGCGATGCTCCTATTCGTCGCATCGCCTTAATCCGGGGCACGGGGCTCCTTCGATTCCTGCCACCCCCCTTTGAATTTCAGGAGCGGCAGGAATCGAACCTGCAGTCCCGGTTTTGGAGACCGGTGGTTTACCGTTAACCGACGCTCCTAAGATCACTTGGTCTCCTTGTGCAGGGTGTGCGCCCTGCAGAAGCGGCAGAATTTCTTAAGCTCCAACCGGTCGGTGTGGAGCTTTTTGTTGCGCCGGGTCGAATAATTCCGCCGCCGGCACTGACCGCATTCCAAGGTTATGAGCTCGCGCATGGGGAATACCCTTTAGGAAATCTGGAGTGAATTCCTGCCGGATAAAAATTAAAGGGGGGCTTGGGGCCCCCCTTCACCTTACCTTTTGCTATGCGATGATCTCCGAAACGACTCCCGCACCCACCGTCTTGCCCCCCTCGCGGATGGCAAAACGTAGCGTCTTCTCCATGGCGATCGGCGAGATGAGCTCGACCTCAACGTTCGCGTTGTCCCCAGGCATCACCATCTCCGCTCCCATGGGCAGCGTCAGCGTCACCACGCCGGTCACGTCGGTCGTCCGGAAGTAGAACTGAGGCCGGTAGCCGGTGAAGAAGGGGGTATGCCGGCCCCCCTCCTCTTTGGTCAGGGCGTAAACCTCGGCCTTGAACTTGGTGTGCGGCGTGATCGATCCCGGCTTGGCCAGGACCATCCCCC
>CAYJSX010000107.1:2130-5427 GCA_964372575.1 uncultured Planctomycetia bacterium | reverse complement strand
CGTTGGTCGTTCGCAATGACGACCTCGTCGCTGTCTCCGGCGGCTAAACTCTTACAGCCCCTTAGGTAGGTTGGCTAGCGGCCGTAGACCTCGCGGCGGTGACCGACCTTAATCACCGTAACCTGCTTCAGGGTGTCGTTGACTTCATAAACGATTCGGTAATCCCCCTGTCTCACCCGGAGGTAGCGGTCCTCCCCTCTTAAAAGTTGAACACCAGGGGGACGGGGGTTGCGAGAGAGGCCTTGGATGGCCTCCACAATTTTCCCAAGAGAGGGTTGCGAGATTTCGTAAAGCTCTTTCTCGGCACTGCGCTTGAAAGAAACCCTATAGGAGGCCATCCCGCTTCAGATCTTTG
The DNA here is from genome assembly GCA_964372575.1 of uncultured Planctomycetia bacterium. GTDB lineage: Bacteria > Omnitrophota > Gorgyraeia > 1-14-0-20-64-10 > 1-14-0-20-64-10 > JACOVG01. The sequence continues at coordinate 5,072 of CAYJSX010000107.1, read as the reverse complement.
AGGACCTCCTCAAATGAACGGGAAGGCTCCTGGGCCCGGTCATGAATCGCCTTCAGGTCTATGGCATCCTCCTTTAAGGAAAGCCTCAAGGCCTCGTTGACCAGGTCCGAGAGGGTGGAATTCATCTGAACGGCCTTCATCTTGATGGCCCGGTGGATCTTCGGCTCCATGTAAACGGTGGCCCGCTTGAGCATCTCTTCTCACCTCCAATCACAGTATAACATTAAAACGTTAAAATGTCAACCCAGGCCTCGCAGCGGGCCAGCCAAATCGGGTGGCAGGGGGGAGGTAAACTCGAGCCACCGCTTCTTGGCGGGGTGGAAGAACTTGAGTTTGTGAGCATGGAGGGCCTGACGGGCGAACCCAGATGAAGGATCCGCTTTTCCGCCGTAGCGGGCGTCCCCCAGGATCGGGTGGCCCAGGTGGGCCAGGTGGACCCGGAGCTGGTGGGTCCGGCCGGTCTTTGGGTAAAGCTCAAGAAGGGTCGCCTGGGCAAAGCGTTTCGCGACCTTGTATCGGGTCAGGGCCCGACGTCCTCTGTCGGGGCGGATTGCCATCTGCTGGCGCTTGACCGGGTGGCGGCCGATCGCCGCCTCGATCGTCCCTTCATCCTGCTCGACCCTTCCCTTCACAAGGGCCAAGTAAACCTTCTTGACGTGAGAGGCGGCGAATTGTTCGCTGAGTTTCCGATGGGTCTCGTCGTCCTTGGCCACGAGGAGAAGGCCGGAGGTGTCCTTGTCCAGCCGATGGACAATCCCTGGCTTGAAGGCCCCAGCCGCCGTCGAAAGCTTCCCTCCCCTGCCCAGGAGGGCGTTGACCAGGGTTCCGGAGGGATGTCCGGGAGCAGGGTGCACCACCAGGCCTGCCGGCTTATCCACCACGAGGAGGTAGGGGTCCTCATAAAGAATGGTAAGGGGAATTGCCTCCGGCTTAAGCTCCATCGGCTTGGGGGCTGGGGGTTCAGCGACGATCTCTTCGCTGGGTCTCACCTGGTGGGATGGCTTCACCCGCTTACCGTTTACCAGGACGTGGCCCTCGGCGATCCACCGCTGGATTTGGGAGCGGGAGCTGCGAGGCAGAAGCCCGGTCAGATACCGGTCCAGCCGGTCAGGAGCGGTCGCCGGAGGGACGCTGTGGCGCATGAAGGTAAGTCCGTCGGATAAGCGCAAGACCGCAGAGGAAAGCCAAGGGAAGACTCGCCCACTGAAAGGCCGTCAGCCCCAAGGCCAACTGGGCGTTATCCCCCCGAAGGAACTCGATCAAGAAACGCCAGGCCCCGTAGAGGAAGCCATAAAGGAGAGTGATGAAGCCTGGGGTCGGCCGGCGACCTTCAACAACCTTAAGGAGCAGGAAGATCAAGGCAAGCGCTGCCGATTCGTAGAGCTGAGTGGGATGACGCAGGATCCCCTCGTTGGGAAAGGCCACTGCCCAGGGGAGTGAGGTCGGCTCGCCATAGCAGCAGCCGTTTAAGAAACAGCCCAGGCGGCCGATCGCATGGGCCAGCACGAGGGGTGGAATCACCAGATCCACCACCTGCCAGCGAAGGAGGTTTTTCCTTTTAAGGTAAATGACGCCGGAGAGGATCCCGCCCAGAAGCCCGCCGTAAAAAACCAAGCCGCCGTGGTCAAGCCGAAGGATCTCCCAGAGGTTCCCTCGGAAGTCTTCCCAGAAAAGGAGGACATAGGAAAGCCGAGCCCCCACAATTCCAAAGAGGAGAACAATGAGCGCTAGGCTTTGGATGAGGGCTGGATCAAGGGAAAGGGTCCTGGCTCGGCGGACGGCCAGTTGGAGGGCGGCTAGGAAGCCGATCGCGAGCATCAGCCCATAGCTGTAGAGGGTGATGGGGCCCAGTTTTAAAAGAATCGGGTGCAAGTTTTCAACAGGTGGTGCCAGGCACCTTTTTCTTTTTTAATAAGTCCCAGGCCATGAGGAGGGCGCCGATCGTGATGCAGGAGTCGGCCACGTTAAAGACCGGCCAGATCCGGAAGTCCAGGAAGTCGATCACCCCGCCATGCCGGATTCGATCGATGAGGTTCCCCATGGCGCCACCCACGATCAGCCCCAGGCTCAAGGCCGCCAGGTTCAGCCCCTCGGTGTGGTGCTTCTTCAGGGTCGACCAGATCAAGGCGAGAAGAATCCCTGTCGTCACCAAGGCGACAGGGAGCGGCTGCCGGCTGAATAACCCGAAGGCGACACCAGGATTCTGAATGAGGCTCAGGTGGAAGACCCCGGGGATGACCGGCCGACTGACCACCTCGGAGAGGGCCTGAAGGGCCCAGGCCTTGGTGGCCTGGTCTATCAGGATCACCGCGAAGGCAAGTCCCAGAATGGCGATCGGCAAACTTAATCTGGCCCTAAATCGGCTGAGGCGGGACAGGGGCGGCGGCCCGGCGCTTGGTCTCTTCGTCGGCCTGGCAGGCGATGCAGAGGCTGGCATACGGAATGGCGGCGAGGCGCTTGCGGTTGATGGACTTCCCGCAGTTTAAGCAGCTGCCGAAATTCTTCTCCTCGACCCTCTTCAAGGCCTCCTCGATCTCGTAGAGGATCTTCTGGGCGTTGGTGGCCAACCCCAGGGAGAACTCCCGATCGTAGCTGTCGGTGGCGGTATCCGCCATGTGGAAGGTGTAGCCGGAGAGGTCCCCAGCCGCGTCCCTTTGGGATTGGCTTAAGGTGTCCTTCTCGATGTGCTTCATCGCCTGAAGGACATCCTCCTTCTTCTTTACAAGGAGCTTCTTGTATTTGGTGAGGTCTCTCTTTGTCATCGCGAATGGAAACAGACATTATATCAACTTGGCCTAAGTTTCTCAACGACCTGGCAGCACCGGCCGCAAAGGGTGGGATGCCTCTTCGACTGGCCGACGGTCGTTTGGACCATCCAGCAGCGCTCGCATTTGGCCCCCGGGGCCTTGCGGACCTCGAATTGGCAGGGGGGCGCCGAGGCG
>CAYJSX010000107.1:1684-2120 GCA_964372575.1 uncultured Planctomycetia bacterium | reverse complement strand
TTGGCCTTGACCAGTTGAAGTTCGGAGACGATGCAGGCCAGCCCCAGATCGGCCTGGCGTTCCTTCAGGAAATTCCAGAGTTCCTCTTCGTTGACCTTGACGGTCAGGTGAGCCCCCAGAGAGTCCCCGATCGTCCCTCGCGACCGGGCCTCTTCCAAGGCCTTCATCGCCTGATCTCTGAGCTTAAGGAGGCGCTCCCAATCCCTCTGAAGGGCTTGATCCTGAGGTAAGGCCTTAGGGTCAGGCCAATCGGTCAGGTGCACGCTCGGTCCCTGCGGCACCAGGGCGGCCCAGGCCTCCTCTGCGGTCATGGGGATCAGGGGGGCCACAAGAAGAATGAGCGTCCTGGCCAGATGATAGAGGGCCGTCTGCTTCGAAAGGCGCTGGGGGTCGGCCGGGTGCGCGGCGTAGAGGCAGTCCTTCACCACATCGAGGT
>CAYJSX010000107.1:0-1674 GCA_964372575.1 uncultured Planctomycetia bacterium | reverse complement strand
GGTAGAAATTGGAAAGCTCCACCGTGCAGAATTTATGGACCGCCTGGACCACCTGGTGAAAGGAAAACTCCTCGTAGGATCGCGTCACCTCTTCGGTCAAACGCCTAAGTCTGCCTAGGATCCAACGGTCCAGTCCCGGCATCTGGTCAGGGCGCAGGGCGAGGGCAGGATCGAAGTCCGACAGATTGGAGAGGCAGAAGCGCAGGGTGTTCCGGATCTTTCTGTAGGCCTCGGCCACCTGGGTGAGGATCTCCTGAGAAAGGCGAACATCCTCCCGGTAGTCTGACGAGGCGACCCAGAGCCGCAGGACATCCGCCCCCAACGAGGAGACCACCTCCTGGGGGGCGATGACGTTGCCCAGAGACTTCGACATCTTGCGCCCTTGGCCGTCCACCACGAAGCCGTGGGTCAAGACGCCGCGGTAGGGGGGGTACCCGTCCAAGGCGATCGCCGTGATCAAGGAAACCTGAAACCAGCCCCGATGCTGGTCAGAGCCCTCCAGGTAAAGATCGGCCGGACTGGAAAGTCCCTGCCGGCGCCTCAAGACCGCCTCATGACTTACCCCGGAATCAAACCAGACATCCAGGATATCTCTGCCGGGCTTAAACGCCTTCCCCTTACACTTGGAACAGGCAAGGCCCGCAGGCAGCCAGCGGTCAACGGCTTCGGTAAACCAGCGGTCAGATCCCTCTGGATCGCTGCCAATGGCCTTGGAAAAATTGTCGATCACCTGGGGATTTAGAATCCCCTCTTCACAGGCCGTGCAGTTGACCGCCGGAATTGGGATCCCCCAGAGCCGCTGACGGGAGAGGCACCAATCCGGGCGGCTCTTCACCATCCCGGAGATCCTCTCCTTGCCCTCCGGCGGGATCCAGATCACCTCAGAACCGATTGCCTGAAGAAGCCTTCCCCGAAGGCCCTCATGCTCCACATTCAAGAACCACTGGTCGGTGGCCCGAAAGATGATCGGCTCGCGGCAGCGCCAGCAATGAGGGTAATCGTGCTTTACCTGGCCGGCCGCAACGAGCAGCCGGGCCTGCTCCAAAAGGGTCAGAATCTCTGGATGGGCCGCCTGCACCTGCTTGCCATTCAATCGGGCCACGGCGGAAGGCAGCCCGTCGAACCGACCTTGCGCGTCCACCGGCGCCACAACCTCCAGCCCGTACCGCTTTCCTGTAGCGTAGTCCTCCGCCCCAAAGCCAGGCGCTGTATGGACCAGGCCAGTCCCATCTTCCAGGGTAACGTAATCGGCGTAAACCACCTTCCCCTTGCCCAGACCCAAGGGGTGCAGGTACTGCAGCTTAAATTCCTCCAGCTCCCGCCCGCGCAGTTCCTGAATCACCTGCGGTTTTTCCTTGTCCCACCCCAGGGCCTGCCGTGCCGCTTGAGGAAGCTTTGCCAAGGTTACCCACGCCTCCCCTGCCCTTGCCTTCCAGAGGGCGTACCGGGCGTCCGGATGGACCGCCACCGCCACGTTTCCCAGCAGGGTCCAGGGGGTGGTGGTCCAAATGATCAAGAAGGCGTGGTGGAGATTCAGGCCTCTGGGCAACACGCGCTCGGCCGCCTCCTGATCCAGCTCGAACTTCACGTAGAGGGAGGGGGAGGTGTGCGGCTCATACTCCACCTCGGCCTCGGCCAGGGCCGTCTCGCAGGACCAGCACCAGTAGACCGGCC
>CAYJSX010000106.1:0-5427 GCA_964372575.1 uncultured Planctomycetia bacterium | reverse complement strand
CAGACAAGATCCGCCAGATTGTCCGGATCTACGAGGACGGTTCACTCTGGCTGGATTTGAGCTATTTCGCCTTTCCCTATTCGACCCGGCGCAGCTTCAGCCACAAATTCATCCAGGCCTTCGGCCCTCCCCGGGACCCTGCCTTGGCCGATCAACTGGACCCGGCCTACTGCGACCTGGCCGCTTCCATCCAGCAGGTCACCGAGGAGATCGTCCTGGCGGCGGCGCGGCACGCCCTGAAGGCAAGCGGGCTTACAAATCTCTGCTACGCCGGCGGTGTCGCCTTAAACAGCGTGGCCAACTGGCGAATTGTGAATGAGCTCAAGCCGGAAGGCTTCTTTGTTCAACCGGCGGCCGGAGATTCTGGAGGAGCCCTGGGGGCGGCGCTGTATCTTTACCATGCCCTCTTGGGCAAGCCCAGGGCCTTCGTGATGGAGCATGCCTACTGGGGGGCCCAAGCCCAAGACGGCGAGGTGGAGGAGTTCCTGCGCGGGTGCGGCATTCCCCACGAGGCCTACAGCCAAGACGACCGCCTGATCGACCGGGTGACAGAGCTTTTGGCCAAGGGTCAGGTGGTGGGTTGGCTGCAGGGCCGATTTGAGTGGGGGCCCCGGGCCCTGGGCAATCGTTCCATCCTGGCCGATCCCCGCAACCCCCAGATGAAAGAGGTGGTGAACCGGAAGATCAAGTTCCGAGAGCCCTTTCGACCTTTCGCTCCATCGGTCGAAGCCGACAGCCTGAAGCGATACTTTGAGATTCCTCTGGCGGCCCTCTGCCCAGCCCGCTTCATGCTGGTGGTCCCGCCGGTCCTGCCGGAGAAAAGGGAAGAGATCCCCGCGGTGACCCATGTGGATGGGACCGGCCGCCTGCAGGTGGTGGAACCTTCGGTCAACCCCCGCTACGCCGCCTTGATCCGAAGATTTGGCCAGGCCACCGGGGTTCCGGTTCTGCTGAACACCTCTTTTAACTTGAAGGGGGAGCCGATCGTCAACACGGCCCAGGAGGCCTACTCCACCTTCTTGCGCTCTGAGATGGACGCGCTGGTTTTAGACCGATGCCTGATTACCAAAAACTAAAGGGCCGCCTCGCCACGCTGCGAAGCCTATTTTCTTTCCTTTGGCGCGAGCGGCTCTGGTGGATGATTCCAATGGTGACGGTACTGATCCTTTTTGGGTTCCTGCTTTGGATTGGGACGTCCACACCAGTCGGGCCTTTCATCTACACCCTCTTTTGACGTCATGAGAGTTCTGGTCACCGGTGGGGCGGGGTTCATCGGCTCTCACCTTGTGGAGGCGCTGGTGCGCCGGGGCCATCGGGTGAGGGTCCTGGACAACCTCTCTTCCGGGAATCTTGATAATTTGAAGTCGGTTCGCCGGCGGATCGAGTTTGTTCAGGGCGATATCCGGGATGAGAAGAAGCTCCGGAAGGCCCTGCGCGGGGTGGAGGTGGTCTTCCACCAGGCGGCCCTGCGCTCCGTCCCAAAATCGGTGAAACATCCCATCGAGTACCACGAGGTGAACGCCACGGCCACCCTATCTCTTTTACAGCTTGCTCTCGAGTCCGGCGTGCGCCGCGTGGTGTACGCCTCCTCCAGCTCGGTCTACGGGGAGGTTCCGCTTCCGCAGCGGGAAGAGGGCCCGGTGCGCCCCCAGTCTCCCTACGCCGCCTCCAAGCTCTCCGGTGAGATCTACTGTGCCATGATGACCCGGCTCACAGGCCTTGAAACGGTGGCCTTGAGATACTTCAACGTCTTCGGGCCCCGCCAATCGCTGGAGAATGAATATGCGGTGGCGATTCCCCGCTTCATCACCTGCCTGCTGACGGCGAGGCCCTGTCCCATCCATGGAGACGGCAAGCAGACGCGCGATTTCACCTATGTGGAGAATGTGGTCTTGGCGAACTTGAAGGCCGCGTCGGTCCCTCTGGCTTCAGGAGAGGTCTTTAACGTCGGCTGCGGTGAGCATCATTCCGTCCTTCAGCTGGCGCAGAGACTGGGCAGGGAAACCGGCGTGAACCTGGCGCCGATCCATACCCCACCCCGACCAGGCGATGCCCCGCACAGCTGGGCCCACACGGCCAAGGCCCGGAGGATCCTTGGGTTTCAGGCGAGGGTCCCTTTTCCAGAGGGGTTGCGGCGCACCCTGACCTGGTTTGACCAGAATCGCTCCTTTTGGAAAAAACCCCGATGAGCCGGGCGATTCCTTGGATTGAATTTACCCGCCAAGGCTCTCTCCTTAAAGAGGAGCTTCTGGCCGCCTTCAGGGAGGTTTTAAAAGAGGGCCAGTTCATCCTGGGTCCACAAGTGGAGCGTTTTGAGAAGGCCTTCGCCCGGTTTTGCCAAGCCCGGCACGCGGTCGGTGTGGCCAGCGGCACCGACGCCCTGGAGCTGGCCCTGCGGGCCTTGGGTGTGGGGCCAGGGGATGAGGTCATCACCGTCTCTTTTACCTTTATATCCACCGCCAGCGCGATCTGCAAAGTCAGAGCCCGGCCCATCTTCGTGGATGTGGATCCGCTCACCTACACGATGGATCCACATCAGGTCGCCTGGACGCTCAAACGGCTGCCATCTGCCCGCCGCAAGCGGATCAAGGTGATCCTGCCGGTTCATCTGTATGGGCACCCCTGCGACATGTCGGAGATTGGCCGTTTGGCGAGGCGAGAGGGATGGAAGGTGGTGGAAGACGCGGCCCAGGCCCATGGGGCGGCCTGGCAGGGAAGGGGGGTGGGGAGCTTGGGCGATCTGGCCTGTTTTTCTTTCTATCCGACCAAGAATCTGGGAGGTTACGGCGACGGGGGGATGGTCACCACCTCTTCTGCCGCCCTCGCCGCGAAGCTGAGGGTCTTAAGGTTTCAGGGCCGCCTGCAAAAAGATCTGCAGATGGCAGAGGGGCTCAACAGCCGACTGGACGAGATTCAGGCGGCCCTCCTCGGCGTCAAGCTTAAGCATCTTACCCGTTGGATTGAAAGGCGAAGAGAGCTGGCCTCGCTTTACCGCAAGCGCCTGTCCGGGCTTCCCCTGCAGCTTCCCTTTGAGGCCCCGCGGGCCCGGCACGTCTTTCACCTCTTCGTGATCCAGGCCAAAGAGCGGGACGCCCTGGCCCGCTTCCTTCTTCGACGAGGAATCGGTACGGCCATCCATTACAGAATCCCGGTCCACCTGCAGCCGTTCTACCGGCCTTGGGGCGCGGGGCTTCGCCTGCCGGTCACCGAGCGCCTGTCCCGTCAGATTCTTTCCCTGCCTCTTTTTCCAGAGTTAAAACCGACTGAGGTTGAGAAGGTCTGTCGATCCATTCGGGCCTTTTACCTCAAGCCAAAATCTTCCCGAGCAATAGCAGCCAAGTAGTCCCCGATGCTCAAGGCGGCTGTGGCCGCCGGAGAAGGGGCGTTGACCACATGGAGGGCCCGCCGCTGGCGGACCAGGGTGAAATCCATCACCAGGTTGCCCTGCCGGTCCACCGCCTGGGCCCGGACCCCGGAACCTCCTGGCACCAGGTCCCCCGACTGGATGGCAGGAACCAGCCGCTGAACCGAGCGGACAAAGGCCCTTTTAACCCAGGATCGGTATTCTTCTTCAAGCCCTGTTCTCCAAAACCGCCAGGCCATCTTCCAAAATCCCGGGTAGGAGAGCATCTCGGCCGTCTCCCCCAGATGGAAGTCTCTCTTCCGATAACCTTCCCTTTTAAGAGCCAGGACGGCGTTCGGTCCTGCCTCTACCCGGTCGTCGATCCTGCGGGTCAGGTGAACGCCTAAGAAGGGAAATCGGGGATCCGGGACCGGGTAGATCATCGTTCGGACCAGGAAGGAGCGCTCCGGTTTCAACGTGTAATACTCCCCCCGAAAAGGGACGATCCTCTCGTCACCAGACCCAGCGCCCGACCTCCGGGCCAGATGGTCCGAATAAAGTCCGCCGCAGGTGATCAAAAGAGGGGTAGAGAACTCTCCCTGGGTTGTGATCAGAGAGAATCCTTGCGGGTCTTGACGAATCGAGGTCACCCGGTGGGAGAGAAGAATCTTGACGCCCTGTTTCTCAACCCTCTTGGCCAGCGCCAGCGCGACCTGCTGGAAATCGACCACACCGGCCGAGGGAACATGAAGGGCCTGTAGGCCGCGGGCCTCGGGCTCCAGCTCAGCCAGTCGCGCCGAGTCGATCAGACTTAACCCCGGCAGACCCAGCTCCTGGCCCTGGGCATAAAGTCGATGAAGGGTCGGGAGCTCCTCCTGGGAAGCGGCCACCACCACCTTCCCGCAGATCCGATGGGGGATTCCCTCCTCCTGACAGAAGGCGATGAGCTTCCGAGCCCCCTCTTGACACAAGCGGGCCTTGAGCGTGCCAGGCTGGTAGTAGAGACCGGAATGGATGACGCCGGAGTTTCGGCCGCTTTGGTGCTGGGCCAAGGCCGCCTCTTTTTCCACGAGGAGGATCCGGCAGCGGGGCGCGACACGGGTCAAGGCATAGGCGGTGGCCAAACCGACGATGCCGCCCCCTATTAAGGTCAAGTCACAACGGGGAGATTCCACAGGCTTTTGGTCTACCTCGATTGGTGCTATCATATATGATTTCGCCCTAAAGGAATGCAAAATAGCATGCGAGTTCTTGTCACCGGTGGGGCGGGGTTTATCGGATCGCATCTGTGCGACCGCCTGATCCGCGAGGGTTGCGAGGTCTGGTGCGTGGACAACTTTCTCACCGGCAGCCCCGCCAACATCCAACACCTGGAAGGCAACCGCTCCTTTCGGCTGATCCGGCACGACATCTGCGAGCCGCTCGTGGTCGAACAGCCCTTAAGCTATGTGCTCCATCTGGCCTCACCCGCCTCTCCGGAAGATTACCTAAGGTTTCCCCTGGAAACGCTGAAGGTCGGCTCCTTAGGGACCTGGAATGCCCTGGAGCTGGCGAGGCACCACCAGGCCAAATTTCTCCTCGCCTCCACCTCGGAGGTTTACGGCGATCCGGAGGTTCATCCTCAACCCGAAGGGTACGCCGGCTCGGTCAACCCGGTAGGGCCCAGAGCCGTTTACGATGAGGCCAAGCGCTTTTCCGAGGCCTTGACCATGACCTTCCACCGGCTCTATCGGTTGGACACCCGGATCGCCCGTATTTTCAATACGTACGGCAGCCGGATGAGGCCCGAGGACGGCAGGGCGATCCCGAATTTCCTCACCCAGGCCCTCTCCGGCAGGCCGATCACGATCTATGGGGGCGGCTCCCAAACCAGATCCTTCTGCTGCGTCTTGGATCTGGTGGAGGGGATCTGGCGGCTGATGCTCTGCGATTTTCACGAACCGGTAAACCTGGGCAACGCCGAGGAAAAGAGCATCCTGGAGTTGGCCAGGATCGTCCTGCGGTTGACCGGCTCTGCGAGCAGCCTTGTTTTTGAGCCCCTTCCCAAGGATGATCCTTCCAGGCGCAGGCCGGACATCACGTTG
>CAYJSX010000105.1:0-5533 GCA_964372575.1 uncultured Planctomycetia bacterium | reverse complement strand
CTTAGCGCAATCTGGCAGGACGAGTCGCATCCGATGCTCAAAGCCCTTCGGAATCGTTTGCCTCTTTTGAAAGGCCACTGCGGATCCTGTCAATGGAAACCTCTCTGCGGCGGCGCCTTCCGGGTCCGGGCCCAGTTTGTTCATGGGGATCCCTGGGCTTCCGATCCGGCCTGTTATTTAACCGACGAGGAGATCGGATGCGACCGAAAGTAGAGTCAGAGGCGCCTCCTATCGTGGTCGTCGTTACCGGCCCTCCGGGGACACGGGCCGAAGTCACTGCTCGGTTGACCGGCCGTCTCTTTCGCCGTGGCTTCCGGGTAAGGACATTACAGGTCTCCCGAGAGAAATTCTCCGAAGACGGCGACTTTGCTCTGGTTCCTTGTGAGATCAAGAAAGTGGAACGATTGGCCAAGCGGCTAGAAGAGGAGTGGACTGAACGTTGGCTTACTTGGTACACTATTCAAAATCGATTCCCTAGAGTCGCCAGAAAGTCTACTTCCAGATGCACACGTTTAAGATCATAAAAAGGGCCCTGGGCTTGTTGTTAACCTTAGGCCGGTCAACTTAAGGGAGGGTAAACCGTGGAACATCCATCTGCGCTGGATGAAGGCGACACCTCGAGACTCTTAGCCCTTATGGTGGCGGTATTGGCTGCGGTGGGGTTGACCGTCTCCCTGGCGAGCGCCCCTTTGGCTCGCCTTCTGGGGGAGAGCCGTTACGCCTTGGAAGGAGCGCTTCATGGGGTGTCGGCCGGCCTTTTCATGGTGACCTCCACCATCGGACTTTTCCAGGGTTACCGGCTCCTGGCGGGGAACATTCAGCGCGTAGCCCAGTTGGAGTTTGGCAGCGTTGTCAACGCCTTCCTGGCGTTTCTGACTATTCTCTTTGGCAACCGGATCTACATCTTCTACCGAGCCAAGGGAGGTCCCAGGACCTACTTCTTGGAGAATGCGCCGGAGATCCACAAGATTTTCTTTGAATTCAAGGAGTTTGCGGCCCTCTTCACGCTGCCCCTGGCGGTGACGGCCGCTTACCTGTTTTGGGTCTACCGGGAACAACTTCTTCGTTCTCGGCCGCTTCGCACAATCGCGGCCATCTTGCTGGCGCTTACCTTTTTCTACTTCCTCGTTGCCTTCGTTTTGGGAGCGGCCATTACCAAGCTGAGGAGCATCTGATGACTACCCACGAGAAACCGACCGGGATCGCGGCGGCCAGTCTCCTTGCTGGCGGCCTGGGGCTCGTCGCGTTGGCGCTGTCTCACCTTCTGGCGGAATACTCTCAAGGCGGCAAGGCCTGGGTCCACGCCTGGGGCAAGGCCTGGATGCCGGGTGCCCAAGGGATCGGTCCTTATTCCGGCAAGGAAACCCTCAGTCTCCTGGTTTGGCTGGGTTCCTGGATCCTGTTGCACCAGTGGCTTAAGAAGCGGGAGGCGGACCTGGCCGTGGCAGGAATTCTCTTTTTACTCGCCATCGGTGTCGCCACCACGCTCCTTTGGCCGCCGGTCACCGAGGCGGTGCTTCATCTGCTCAAGGGCGTTGGCTGATGCGCCTGAGGCGGCCCCTTCCCCTGCCAAGCGCCGCCGCGGTCCTGTGTTGCCTGCAGACCGGAGAGATCTTGGCCGAGGAGGTCAAGTATTGGAAGCTCGATCCGGTCGTGAAGACCCACACGATCGCGGCCTGGACCGAGCTTTCCGGAGCCGGCAGTGACGTCCAGGGGCTTCCGATGACCTACGACATGTCTCTCTTTGAATGGAACTGGGGCGGCCGGCAGTCCACCTTTAACGGCGCCGGGATCACCACAAATAGCAACTTTCCTCTCGTGGAGGGACAGGCCATCAGCACCAACACCGACGTGGGGATGGAGGTCTTCGCCCCCTCGGGGTGGGCGGCTGGAATCCAGGGGGAGTGGTACGGCCTGGCCGGCGACAGGACAGTGGGACGCGTCTTTGGCGAGGAGCTTCCGTGGGACAACTTTGATCGGACAGGGGGCGAACTGGTCCCGCGCCGAACAAATCTCGACCTGGAGCAGGGGTGGCTGCGCCTTGCCGCCAGCCCCTGGTCCCTTCGGTTGACCGGCGGCAGCCTCCCTTCCCAGACCCTGCCGGAGTTTACCCGAAAGCCCATGAACCACCTGCGCCTGGGCTCCCTGATCTGGCGGCCCCCGATCAGCAACGCCAGCTTCTTCGAGAAGGAGGATCGGAAGCTGGAGGAGGGCCGACATCCGATCCGGGGCGCGGATCTCATCTTCGATTACGAATATCAGGAGAAGCGCCATCTCCATCTGGAACTTTTCAGCGGGCGAAGCAAACCCACCCCCATCGCCAACGTCGACCGGCTCAGCTGGGGCGGGCGGGCCAGCGCAGATCTTGGGAACGGCAACTTGGGGCTTACCTTCATCCGGGCCGATGGCGACAAGCCCCGCGGCGAGCGGCAGAATCAATGGGCGCTGGACGCCTCGCATCCCCTGGCCCCATGGGTTTCTCTCTACGGTGCCCTGGTTCGCTCTTCCTACACCAGGGGTTCTGCCAATCTCGATGGGACGGCGGCTGTGGGCGGTGCGGCGCTCAAGGGGCCCAAAAAGATAGAGGGAAAGCTCCAGGTTCAGTGGATGGGAGAGAACTACGATTTGATCGGTACCCACAAGTCAGAGCATTACCCGACCAACCTGCGGGGGATTCAAGCGGAGACCTCGGTCCCGATCGGCAAAGGGAACCTCAAGGGGATCCTCTACCACCTTCAGCAGATGGAGACCAACACCCGAACCGGCGACACAATCTTCGGAGATTCCTTCTTCCCGGCGTTGGCCAATTCCAAGCCGGGCACCATCACGATGTGGAAGGTCAGCGGGGAAACCGCCCCCTGGCATCGGCTCAAGCTGAAGGGTTACCTCGAGCAGGCCCATTTCCGCAAGGATGCCTTGCGGGATGCCGACGACATCGACAAGCGGGTCACCAGCATCTCCCTGGGACCGGCCTTCAGCGTGACGGAGCACCTTTCCCTGGAGCTTGGCCTGCGCCACCTGATCGCCACCGGGCGATGGCAGGAGATGCGCCTTCACCACCGCCAGGAAATTCCAGAGCTTGCCTTAAGCTACAAGAAGGGAAAGGACCTTCGGGCCACCCTGATCTACCATCGCTACGACTTCATCGATTCGATCGGCGCCTCTGCCGGCGAGAACAACTACGAGGGGAACCAGCTCCTGGCCGAGTTTCTCTGGCGCTTCTAAGCCTCCCTCCTGCCTCCTTACGTCGGCTGTGCTAGAATAAGCTTTTCCTCCGATGGGCCCACTCTTGCGACATCTCGGATCTTTAAAGATGGCCGTATCCCTTTTGGTGGCGATCGCGGCGGCCTTGGCTTGGGGCACGATCTACGAGGCCCGCTTCGGCACTGCGGCGGTTCAGCGGTTCATCTACCACTCCTGGTGGTTCCAGGGGCTGCTCGGGTTTCTCGCCTTGAACTTGGCGGCGGCGGCCTTTGGACGAGCCCCTTGGAAAAAACACCACATCCCCTTCCTCTTAGCCCATTTGGGGATCATCCTGATCCTGGTGGGGGGGGTCGTGGGCAGCCGCCTCGGAATCGAGGGTCGGCTGATGATCCCGGAAGGGCAGTCCGCCTCCACCCTCCAGCTTCCCTACAACGTCTTGGTGGTCCATCAACCCAACCCCGGCATCCACCGAGAGTTCCCCACCCGTTTCGAAACCACCGCCTGGAATCACCGGCCCCATCTCCTCTTTACGATCCCCACGGGAGAGGGTCAGATCGATCTCGTGGTGGACCGGTACTACCCCAACGCCCTCCGCCACGAGGAGATCTCCGACGAGGGAGAGGCTGAGAATCCGGCGATCCATCTGACGATCGGCGAAAGGGGCCTCTGGCTCTTTGCCCGAGACCCCGATCGGTTCGGGGCCCGCTGGGGGCAGGCCCACCTCTTTTTCCTGGAACCTTCCGAGGCCCAACTCCATCAACTCCTTCCTGGAAAGGGGAATCCCCCAGATGAGGCCCGCAGCCCCCTGCCCTCCCATTCCCTCGTGGTGGTCCAAGTCCCCTCAGGAAAATTGATCGCCATCTTAACGAGAGACGACAGAAGGGCCGAGGTGATCGATCCCCTGCGGGTAGGCCCCTCCTATGTCCATCCGACCCTTGGCTCCCGTTTCGAGGTGACCGCCCATTACCCGCGCGCCAAAACGATCGAACAATTTTCCAACCAAGACAACGATGTCCGCTCGCCGGTACTCCACCTGGTCGCCCACGACGGCCAGAAGGGGGTTTCCTCGTGGCTTGCCTTAAACGGTGCAACCGACCTTCCCCTGGTGAAGGAAACGGTTCGGGTGGAATACCGCCCGGCCCAGTGGGAGCTCCCTTTTTCGGTCAAGCTTCTGGATTTCCGGAAGATCGACTACCCGGGCATTCAGATGGCCGCCGGCTTTGAAAGCGACGTCGAGCTGACCGACCCTGAACGGGGCCTTACCCTCAAGCGCAAGATCAGCATGAACAATCCTCTCAAATACCGGGGTTTTACCCTTTTTCAGTCCAGCTACCTCCAGGGTCCTGTGGAGGTCACGATCCTTTCGGTCCGTAAAGACCCAGGAACGCCGTTCGTTTACACCGGCTTTATCCTGGTCGTATTGGGCATCGTGGGGATGTTCGTCCTACGCAAGCCTGAAGACACTCCATCCCAAGAGGCCGGCCCGTGAAGCTCCGGTCTCTTTGGGCCCTGTGGGGTTTGGCTGCGACCGCTGTCGCCCTCGCTTCGCCGAAAGGGCCTTCCATCCCTCCGGAGGCCCTGGAGCCGCTTCGCCAAATGGCCATTCAGCACGGCGGCCGCCACAAACCGCTGGAGAGCTTTGCCCGAGAAACCCTTCAGCAGATCACCGGCGCTGCCCGTTGGGGTCGTGAGGATCCGATCGTCACGGTCCTCTCCATCGTGGCCCAGCCGGAAGATTGGGTGGAAGAGTCCCTCATCAGCGTCCCCTTTGTTCCGTTGCGCCATGCCCTAGGACGAGACCAGAAATCCAGCCACCTCTCTTTCAACGCCTTGATCGCCGAGCGGAGGCTGATGCGGATGCTGCCTGCCATCGTGGAGAAGCAACAGCGGGACAAGAAGCTGACGATTTTGGAAAGTGAAACGATGGACCTTTACGACCGATTTGTTCTGCTCAACAGCCTCTTGAAGCAAGAGCTCTACCTGGTCCCGCCGCCGGCAACTGCGAAGGGGAGCTCGTGGCTTCCGATCCTTGACCCCCGGGGTTACCCGCCAGACCAGCAGGAAGCCTTGAGGGCCGCCTGGTTGGCTTTCCTCGGAACGCTCCAGGGAGATCGGCCCCAAGCGATCCAAGCCTCCGCGAACCGGCTGGGTCAGCTCCTCCGGGAGGCAAATCCTGCCGCTTACCCTCCCGCCTGGCGGCTTCAAGGGGAGGTCTTCTACCACCGCCTGGCCCCTTTTCAGATCTCTAAGAACTTTTACCTGGCGCCTTCTCTGGGCTTACTCCCCGCCTTTGTCAAGGCCGTACCGGTGGCCTCTCGGGTAGGGATGG
>CAYJSX010000104.1:4032-5547 GCA_964372575.1 uncultured Planctomycetia bacterium | reverse complement strand
TCTGAGGGAAGAACCACTGCCTGGTTCTTCCCTCAGGGCTCCTTTCTCCGGCAAAAGCCATCGGACGGCTGGGGGGCGATTTCCCATCTCCCCCCAGCCTCGCCTGTATCTTGCTGGATTGCGCCTGGGATACCCCCCTCTTCCGAAGGAGGGATCTCATGCTTGAAGCCGTCGGGTTGAAGAAGGTCTACCGCCAAGGTGGGCAGGCCCTGGAGGTGCTCAAGGGAATCGACCTGGCGATTCGGGCTGGTGAGGTGGCGGTGATCGTGGGCCCTTCGGGAGCGGGCAAGTCCACCCTGCTTCACTTGTTGGGCGGACTCGACCGGCCCAACCAGGGGAAGGTCCGCTTTGAGGAGAAGGACCTCTACGCCCTGCCCGATCGGGAACGGGCTCGGGTACGGAGCCAGGCCTTTGGCTTTGTTTTTCAGTTTTACCACTTGATTCCAGAGCTGACCGTTTTGGAGAATGTGGCCATCCCGACATGGGTGGGAAATGGGCTGGGCTCCCGAGCGAGCAGCTTGGAGAGGGCCCGAGCCCTGCTCGAGGAGGTGGGTCTTTCCCACCGGCTTACGCACCGGCCGAACGAGCTTTCGGGCGGGGAGCAGCAGCGGGCCGCCATTGCCCGGGCCCTGATGAACCGGCCCAGGCTCGTCTTCTGCGATGAGCCGACCGGCAACCTCGATTCCAACACGGGGCAAAGTGTCTTGAAGCTGCTCCTTAGGCTCAACCAGGAGGAGGCAACGACCTTTTTGATCGCAACCCACGAGCCGGCGATCACCGAAGTCGCCGGGCGCGTGCTTCACTTAAAGGACGGCAGACTATGCTGAAGATTTATCTCAATGGGAAGCTCATACCGGCCGCCGAGGCGAAGATTTCGATCTTCGACCACGGCCTGCTCTACGGGGATGGGGTCTTTGAAGGGATCCGATCCTACGACGGCCTGATCTTTCAACTGGTGGAGCATGTGGACCGCCTCTTTGAGTCGGCCCACACGATCATGCTCAAGATCCCCTTGAGCAAGAGGGAGATGATCCAGGCGGTGGTGGAGACCCTCCGGGCGAACGCCTTAAAGAACGCCTACATCCGCCTGGTGGTGACCCGCGGGGTGGGCGATTTGGGGCTGGACCCGCGCAAGTGCGAGAAGCCGACCCTCTTCATCATCGCGGATAAGATCGTCCTGTATCCCAGCGAGATTTACAAAGAGGGGATGGAGATCATCACCGTGCCTACCCCCCGGAATTTGCCGGAGGCGCTCAACCCGCAGATCAAATCGCTCAACTATCTCAACAACATCCTGGCCAAGATCGAGGCGATCAACGCCGGCGTGGAGGAGGCCCTGATGCTGAGCGCCCACGGCTACGTGGCCGAGGCGACGGGCGAGAATGTTTTTATCGTGAAAAAGGGGATTCTCATGACACCGCCTCCTTACGCCGGGATCTTGAAGGGGATCACGCGGGGCTGCGTCATGCAGCTCGCCCACCGGGCCCGGATGGAGGTCCGGGAGGAGATGCTCAC
>CAYJSX010000104.1:0-4022 GCA_964372575.1 uncultured Planctomycetia bacterium | reverse complement strand
GACCTTTACAACGCCGAGGAGTGCTTCCTCACCGGCACGGCCGCCGAGATCGCCCCGATTGTCCGGATCGACGGCCGGGTGATCGGCTCCGGCAAGCCGGGGAAGGTCACCTTAAGGCTCATGAAGGATTTTCGGAGGCTGACAAAGACTGCAGGAGTGAAATACTAGGAATTATCTTATCGGTGCCTGGCACCCCCTGTTGAAAACTTCAGTTATTAACAATTGGTGCCTGGCACCAATTGGATTGCGATGACGTGCGACCTGTGCGGGAAGAACGAGGCGACGGTGCACCTGACCGAGATCATCGACGAGGAGAGCCGAGAGCTGCACCTGTGCGAGCCGTGCGCCCGGGAGAAGGGAACCGGCATGGCGCAGCACTTCGGCCTGGCCGATCTGCTGGCGGGCCTGGTTGATTTTGGCGCCAAGCCGGAGCCGGGAGAAAAGGTCAAGGCCACCTGTCCCCAGTGCGGGATGACCTATGAAGACTTCCGCAAGCTGGGCAAGCTCGGCTGCGGCGGCTGCTACGAGACCTTTCATCGGCTCTTGGGCTCTCTCCTGAAGCGGATCCACGGCTCGATCCAACACGTCGGAAAAAATCCCCCGAAGGTCGCCCCCGCGGCCGCGCCCACGTCGCCGGCTGCTCCTGCCGCGGCGGCTGGCCCTTCGGTCAAGAAAAGCGCGGCTTCCCAGGTCGAACAGCTCAGGGCAAAACTCAAAGAGACGATCGCCGCGGAGAAGTTCGAAGAGGCCGCGGCCCTGCGCGACAAGATCCGAGCCCTGGAGGCCAAACAGAAGAGATGACGCTAAGCGACCTGGTTCAACAGACGGGCGAGTGGCTGCGGGGCAGCGGCCCCAAGGGGGAGATTGTCATGTCCAGCCGGATTCGGCTGGCCCGAAACTTGAACGGGCACCCCTTTCCCCATTGGGCCAAGGCGGCACAGCGCGCCCAGATCCTCCACCGAGTCGAGGAGGCGGTGGGAACCTCCTCGTATCTTAAGGGCTCTCTCTTCCTCAAGTGGGAGGAGCTCTCCGACCTGGACCGCCTCTTTTTGGTGGAGCGCCACCTGATCTCTCGGGAGCACGCGGCAGGAGGACCTAGTGGTGCGGCTTCCGATAGCCGCAGCCAGGCGATCGGGAAAAACCAGAAGGCGGCGGTGATCGGCGATCAAGAGATTGTAGCCCTCATGGTCAACGAAGAGGATCACCTGCGCCTGCAAGTTTTGCAGTCCGGCTTTAACTTAAGAGAGGCCTGGGCGGTCTTGAGTCAGGTCGAGAGGGAGCTGGAGACCAAGCTCCCCTATGCCTTTTCGCCGGATTGGGGGTATCTGACTGCCTGTCCCACCAACGTGGGGACCGGCATGCGGGCCTCCGCCATGCTGCATCTGCCCAGCCTCGTGATGACCAAACAGATCAACCGGGTACTCCACGCCATCACCAAATTGGGTTTAACCGCTCGGGGTCTTTATGGCGAGGGGACCGAGGCGGCCGGCAACTTCTTTCAGATCTCCAACCAAGTGAGTCTGGGGATTTCCGAGGAGGAGATCCTGGACAATCTGGATCGCCTGGTGGGCCAGGTGATTGAGCAGGAGGAGGCGGCCCGCAAGGCCCTGCTCGCGCAAAGCCGGGAGGGCCTGGAGGACCGGATCTGGCGGGCCTTTGGCACCTTAAAGAGCGCCTACCTCATCACCTCCAGCGAGACGGTGGAGCTCTTGTCGCTCGTGCGCCTAGGGGTGGACCTGGGGCTGATCACGAGTCTTGATCGGGGCCGGGTGAACCGCCTCTTTATTCAGATCCAGCCGGCCCACCTTCAGAAGTTGGAGGGGCGCGCCCTCACCCCCTCGGAGCGGGACGCCCGCCGGGCCCGCCTTTTGCGGGAAAGCTTGTAACTTTCGTGCTATTACTTGTAGGTACCATGTCTAAATGTGCAGGGTTCAGCAGAAACGCTGGGAGGGGCCCGTTTTTTAATCGCCCGATATTTGTATATATGATAATATAGTTACACATAAAGAAAGTAGAGCTGGTTTCTTCGATGCCTAGAAAACCTCGGGAATTGGTGGATGACGTATTTACCACGTCTTCAACCGTGACAATCTGCGGATCATTCGGGTTAAGCCGCTTTCCTTCATAGAGGTAGAGGCGCAGGGGGAGCTTAAGAGGGAAGGGCCTTTGGCAGTTTTCAAGCCAGGGCAAAACCACCAGTGTCCAGTACGACTGGAACGTCTGCACCACGAAGCCCTGGATGAACCTTCTGGCCCCAGCGGCCCGGCCGATCTTCCGGTGGAACCACGACGTGATCATGCGCTGGGGCTTAAAGGGGTTA
The DNA here is from genome assembly GCA_964372575.1 of uncultured Planctomycetia bacterium. Classification (GTDB taxonomy): domain Bacteria; phylum Omnitrophota; class Gorgyraeia; order 1-14-0-20-64-10; family 1-14-0-20-64-10; genus JACOVG01. The sequence goes on along the minus strand of CAYJSX010000104.1, from coordinate 1,702 downwards.
ACCCATGGGGTTTTATGTTAGACAAAGTGTCTAACATATGTTAGACTTTCTGGTGGAGGTGAAAAAATGAAAGCAGTCAATATTCGTGAATTGACCCACCACTTCTCAAGCTATCTTAAAGTGGTGAAGCGAGGGGAGCGCATTGTGGTGATGCAGAGGAGTTCGCCGGTGGCGGACTTGATCCCTCATAACGAGAATGTGACTTCGCCCGGCTGGAAGCGGTTCATCGAGAGAATCCGAGTCAAAGGAGGTGAGGCGCTTTCTGAAACAACAACCCGCCTACGAGCCGAGGAGCGATGAGGGCCTTTATCGACACTTCATCACTTTTCAAAAAATATGTCGAGGAGGATGGCTCGGAGGAATTGGATTCTCTGCTCCAGGAAATTTCTGAAATTGCGGTTTCACCGGTAACGTGGCTTGAGATGAGTACGGTAATAGCCAGGCGGCTGCGCGAAAAAACTCTGACTTCACAACAGGCCACCTGGCTCAACTCAGAGGCGCATAAGGATTTTCAATGTTTTCATCGAGTGGTTTGGAACGAAGCCCTGGGAAAGGAAGCCATGGATCTTGTTTATGAGCATCCGCTTTCAACGCTCGATGCGATTCAGTTGGCTTCAGGGGTTCTCTCGAAGGCCGATCTCTTTGTGACATCGGACCGGAGGCTATTTGAGAAAGCGCAGAAGAGAGTTCGGAAGGTTGTGTACCTATGAACCCAAAGTTCCTTAGACCCGGTACAACCGGAAACGGTACCCTATTCCTATTCGACACTCGAGAGCTACTTCGATGCCGCAGTCGGCGTCGAGTCGGCCGCGTAAGTCCACCCGCTACGAAAATAGGAAGGAAACGCCTTTTTTCTGCTATCATAATAAATGGAGAAAGGAGGTGAGGCGGGGTGAACATGTTCAATCGGTTTACCGAGCGGGCCCGGAAGGTGATCCTCCTGGCCAAGGAGGAGGCCAAGCGGTTTAACCACGACTACATCGGGACAGAGCATATCCTGCTGGGCCTCATTCGGGAAGGGGAGGGGGTTGCTGCCGCGGTCCTGCAGAACCTCGGCCTAAGCTCTGACCAGATCCGGCTCGAGGTGGAAAAGCTGGTCCAGTTGGGCCCCTCCACCATCGTCTCCGGAGACATTCCCTTTACCCCCAAGGCGAAGAAGGTGATTGAACTCGCCATGGACGAGGCGCGCAACCTCGGCCACAACTACATCGGAACCGAGCACCTCCTCCTGGGCCTCATCCGGGAAGGGGAGGGAATCGCGGCCCAGGTTCTGGTGAACCTGGGGCTGGACCTGGGCAAGGTTCGCCAGGAGGTGATGGAGCTGTTGGGCTCCACGAGCCCTGGCTACACGGTAGGCCCTGCCCCAGCGGCCAAGACCAAGACCCCGGCCCTGGATGCCTTTGGCCGGGACCTGACCCACCTGGCCCGCGAGAACAAGCTCGACCCGGTGATCGGCCGCGCCAATGAGATCGAGCGGGTGATCCAGATTCTCTCCAGACGCACGAAGAACAACCCGGTTCTCCTGGGAGAGGCCGGCGTTGGAAAGACGGCGATTGTGGAGGGGCTGGCCCAGAAGATTATTCGAACGGATGTCCCGGAGATCCTCAAGGATAAGCGGGTGATCATCCTGGACCTCGCCCTCATGGTGGCCGGCACCAAGTACCGGGGCCAGTTTGAGGAGCGGATCAAGGCGGTGATGGAC
>CAYJSX010000103.1:0-5567 GCA_964372575.1 uncultured Planctomycetia bacterium | reverse complement strand
CCGGTCCTGCTAATTGTCACCGCTATTATCTATGCCAATAGTCTAAGCAATCCTTTCGTCGTCGACGATCGGGCCATCATCTTGAAGAACTTCCGGTCGTTGGATAGCTGGACAGCAGGGAACATATTTCTCCGGGGCCTTTTTCCTACAGATCCATCGGAATCCGCTTACTTCAGGCCCCTCACCCTTCTTACATTCGCTTTGAATTATTCCTTCGCCAGAGAAAAGCCCCCAGGGTACCGGGCGGTTAACGTGGCCATCCATCTTTTTGTTATTGTCTTGATATACTTGCTCCTTTCTCGGCTAGTGGGGAGATGGGAGACAATTTTTTCTGCAATCCTGTTTGCGGTCCATCCAGTACACGTGCAGGCAGTGAGCTACATTAGCTCCCGCAGCGATCCGCTCTACACCGCACTGGCCCTTCTGTGTCTGCTTTCCTGGCTTAAAGGGACAGGGTCAAAGGGGGCAAGAAAAAATCTTCATCTCAGCATTGCCCTCTCTGCTTTCTTTCTCGGTCTCTTTGCCAAGGAGACTATGATCGTGGTTCTTCCTCTTGTAGTGGTAACGGACCTCACCTGGAATCCTGGGGGTTCGTGGCGTGATAAAATCCGGGAGAATCTCCCCTGGTATAGCGGCTTCGTGGCTCTAGTTGGTATCTACCTCCTCCTCCGACTCGGATTGGGCTATCCCCTCCTGATGGAAGGGGAAGTGGAAATGAATCTGGGCTCTAGAGTCCTTTCCGCTCCTAAGATTCTCACTCTCTATCTGGGTCTCATCTTTTATCCAGTTCACCTATTCTTTTTTCGCACGATGGCAGTCCCTCAGAGCTTCCTTGAATGGCAGGTAGTCCTAGGAGCTATTCTCTTGGGAGGGATGCTGACCCTTGCATGGCTTTTGAGTCGGATTCGTAAAGAAATCTCGTTCGGGATTTTCTGGTTTCTGATATCTCTACTGCCCGTATTGAATCTAACTGTTTTAAATGCTCCCGCGATGGAGCATTGGCTTTATTTGCCTCTGATTGGGCTCACACTGGCCTTTGTCGCTGGGGTCAAGGCCCTGGCTGACCGCCTGGGTGAGGTTCGAGGAGCGGCTGTGGGGCTCAGTCTGCTGGCTCTGCTTCTCTCGGCAAGGACCGTTTCAAGAAACGCGGAATGGGGTGACCTTGTAAGGCTGTTTTCTCAGAATGTTGCAGCCTATCCCAAACACTCCCTTGCCTGGCTTTGGTTGGCAGATGCCTCGAAAGAGCGCGGGAGGTGGAACGATGCTATACGTGCCTATAAGGCTGTCTTGGCCCTTAAAAATGCTAACTTACCGGCTTTGGTTGGGCTTGCCGACGCCCTGTCCTCTGCCGGAAGGGACGATGAGGCTGACGAGATTCTCTTGCGGGCCATATCCGTTCGACCGCATGATGCCTGGCTTCTCTACATGATAGGCACCCATCGGTTAAAGTTGGGAAGAAATCAGGAGGCCATTGAAGCCTTGGAAGAAAGCACGCGTTCCGATCCATCTGTGGGTGCCTATCATGTTCTGGGATCCGCCTATCTCAGAGTGGGAAATCGAGAGGCAGCAGAACAGAGCTTCCAAAAAGCGATTCGTATGCGCCCCAGTGACTCTAATTTACATGCGGGGATTCATGTCGATATTGGAAAGCTCTACTTGAGCCAAGGAAAACTTAAGGAGACCAAAGAGGAAGGGCATATTGCTCTTCGTTTTGATCCAAATAACGGGGAGGCCCAAGCCCTGTTGAAAAGCGAAGTGAAGCCTCCTCTAACAAGACACCGCTAAGTTTTACCGATCCCCCTCATGGGCTCAGCTAATAATTATTTGCTTTGCCTTAACACCTGCCCAAGGTTGCTTGTTAGAACAGGAGAGTGGGGTAAAATCTTAAGGGCCGCCTCAAGCTCAGACTGCGCCTGGTCAAGTTTCCCCTGTCGGAAATAGGCGCTCGCCAGATCATTGTGAAGCTCCGAGGAGTAAGGAAAAATGCGCGCAGCCCTTTCAAAATAGCCCTCTGCCTCTACAAGATTCCCTCTCCGTAGGTGATACCGGCCTAGACGCCAATAAGGGTAAGGCTCATTCGGCGTCAGCTCGCGCATACGCTGATAGCGCTCCAATGCCTCCTGGTCCTTTCCGAGAAAACTGTAAAGCCGCCCAAGGCTTTCGTGCAGCCTAGGGTCTTGAGGCACCGACTGGAGCGCTTGTCCAAATAGCTTCTCGGCCTCCTGAGTTTTTCCCCGCCGGAAATAGGTGTTCCCCAGGAGGCGAAGAGCCACAGGGTTTTCTGGAGAGGCCTGGCTCGTATGCAGGGCTATTTGCAAATCATCCTTCCAGTCCCAGTTGCGCTGATAGGTCACGCCTCCGAGTATTGTGCCCAGCAAGGCCGCGATCCATAAGGGAAGTCTGGATTGGGACTTGAATGAGACGCAGTTAAGAGCTAAAGCGATCAGCAGAAAGAACCCTGCGGACGGGAGATAGAGCCACCCCTCAAGCAGGGGAAGGCCCAATCCCACCTGATTGACCAAGGGCAAAAGGGCCAGCAGGAACCACAAGAGAGCAAAAATCACAGCCCCATTGCCCGATCTTATGCTCTGACGGAGACCCCATCCTGCGGCCACAAGCAAGAGAACGGAGAAGAGGAGGTCCACGCCCAGGAGCGCCTCAGGGGGACTATAAGGATGAAGAAACTGCACCCTCCATGGAAGAAGGAGAAGGGCGACATATAGAGAAATGGCCTTAAGCGTGGTGAGCAGATGGGGAAGGAAATCCGGGGCTGCCAAGCCATAGGCCGAAAAAGTAATGCCCACAAAATAGTGGCGGACAATAAAGTATAGGAGTAAAGCGGCCAGGGGAGCCGTCAGCCGCAGGAGCCGTAGGCCGGGCTGGCTTTTCCACGCGCCTGGATAGGCAGCAAAATCCGCCGCGGCGAGCCAGAGCGGAAAAACGATGGCCGTCTCTTTGGCCAGAGGGGCAAGGAAGAAAAAAGGCAAGGCAGCGACGTAGAGGAGAACAGAGCGCTGCTTTGCGCTTAAAAGAAAAAGAAGCGTTCCTCCCAGAAGGAAGAGGGACATGAGAAGTTCTACCCTTCCAGAAATATAGGTGACGGCCTCCGTATGGATGGGATGGACAGCGAAGAGAAGAGAGCCGACGCATGCGGTAAGCGGGGCTGCATAGAACCCCATCAGGGAGTAGACGAGGAGGGAGTTCAAGACATGGAGCAAAAGATTGCTGAGATGGTAGCCCCAAGGCTCGAGGCCCCAGAGCGAAAAGTCCATCATGAAACTCAGTGAGACCAGGGGTCGATAGATCTGGGACGGCTCTCCTACGAGGGGCTTCCAAAAGGCACTGGTAAAAATCTCCGGCAGGTTGCGCCAGTCTTTGATGAGAAAATTCTCGATGATGAGCGTCCAATCATTCCAGACGAAGAAATTGCTGAAGCTGTTGAGATAAAAGAGCGCCGCAAAGCCCGCGATGAGAGATAAATGGATTAACTTTTCCCTCGTCAAATTACCGGACATGGTACACTATGTCATCCCCGCCACGGACAAAGCTTTCGGGATCTTGATTCAGCTTGGTTTGAATGACACCGTCAGGGCCGGCAGAGAGGGCCACCACATCCTTCATCTTGACGCCTGGCTTTAAGGTCTCAACATTGACTACGTATTTACGGCCCCAAGGGTCTGTTGCATCTTTGGGCAGATAAGGCCCGCGCCACCTCTTCTTCGGATCGGTGACGGGGTATCCAGGCGCATTGTCCATAAGTTGGTTGCGGATGGCATCTGTGGTCGGAGGGGGATTTTTCCCTTTACCTGGAGAGAAATCGTATTTGGTCTTGCCCACATCAGGAAAGTCTCCGTCGGACGAGACCAAGTACTTGGTAGCTCGGTCGTTGGGACCAGTCTTGGTCCCATCCTCCCATATAGGCCAGGTTTGAAGGTCCCGGTAAAAGCTTATCATGGCAATGGCGATAGACTCCGTCGCTCTTTGCGCCTCGGTCTTCATGCCTGGTTCTATGCGGCTCAACAAAACCGTGATAAGGAAAGTTACGAGGACTAAAATGATCGTAATCACGAAAACCATCTCAACCAGGCTGAAACCTGCCGGTCTCCTAGAATTTCGTAGCCGTGAAATCATTTTTCAGCCGTTAAGGGTACACGTCTTTCTCCGAGCGGTAAAGGAGAAAGAAAGCCAGATTTCCCAAAAATATGCTAGGGAATTTGTCGAACGGCGAAGTTATTCGATTCGTTGGACTCGCAGATGACGTTTTCCGAATCAATATGAGCGATGAGGTACTTACCCTGAGTCGGGCTCGTAACTTTAGCACTACCTGAAACACTGACCGTGTTCCCTGGCTTGATCCTTCCCTCGCTATCATTATCTTTGAGGGTCTTGGTGAAGACCAAGGTGTCACCGCTCCCCAGAGTTGTATCGTTCGAAATATAGAACTTAACTTTGAAACCACCTCTGCTTGCCACTATACCAGCGTTGAATATATCCAATGTGAAGCTCAGAGTGTCCTGACCCTTATACGGTTTGCGCGTCAGCTTGGATATCGTTCCAAGTAGATCCACACCGCAAGTGACATCCAGGACAGTAATGTTGACCGTATCGGAGCTACTTAATGTCCCATCACTAACGACAAGCTGAAAGGTAAGGGTTGTATTGGCAGTCACCTGCGGGGCGGTGAAGGTCGGCGTGGCTGAAGTGGGGCTGGATAGGGTTACCGATGGCCCCGCTGTCTGCGTCCAGGAAAAAGTCAGCGGGTTACCGTCAGGGTCGCTGCTGCCACTCCCGTTCAGAGTAACCAAAGCTCCTTCGTTTACTGTCTGATCCGGTCCGGCATTGGCAATGGGCGGCTGATTAACGGTGACGTTGAGGACGGTGATGTTCACCGTATCCGGAGAGCTGTTCAGCAGGCCGTCGTCGACGACAAGCTGAAAAGTGAGGACCGTATTGACGCTAACTTGCGGCGCGGTGAAAGTCGGAGTCGGAGAAGTGGGATTTGATAGGGATACCGCGGGTCCGGCTGTTTGGGTCCACAAAAAGGTGATAGGATCGAGGTTGGGGTCGCTGCTAGCGCTGCCATTCAGGTTAACCAGGGTCCCCTCGTTAATGCTTTGATCCGGCCCGGCGTTGGCAATGGGCGCCTGATTGCCTCCACCGAGCGTACTGGAGTGAAACCCACCAATCTGACCCTGAAAAGAGTTACTTCCCACCATCTGAAAAGGGGCAGCAACCAGAGGATCGAGCTTCCCATCACCATCTAAGTCTCCGCCCGATGCCACTGTGAAGCCAAAATTGGCGTCTCGCTGCGGTATTGGATTGTTCAAAGTGAAAAGCAAACTTCCGGTAGCGCCGCTAAAAATAAAAGCCTGACCCTGACCAGAATTACCCCCGGCCGTTTGCCCCGGAGCTCCAACAAGTAGGTCAGGAACGGTATCGCCATTAATATCCCCAACGCCAGCAACGGCAAAACCGAAGTTGGCGGCGAATTGAGGAGTAGGGTCGTCCAAGGTCAGCAACAGGGCTCCGGTAGCCCCGCTGAAAACATAGACGCGGCCCTGATCGGC
>CAYJSX010000102.1:0-5571 GCA_964372575.1 uncultured Planctomycetia bacterium | reverse complement strand
CCTCACCCTTCGACAGGCTCAGGGTGAACGGGGCGGTTTGCATGACTCGTGTAAAACGCAAGACTCACGACACAAGACTCACGACGATTGGAGAATCGGTGGCTAAGCATATCTTATCGGTGCTGGTGGAGAACAAGTTTGGGGTGTTGGCCAGGATCTCCAGCTTGATCGCCGGCAGGGGCTTCAACATTGATTCCCTGGCGGTGGGCGAGACCGAGGATCCGACCGCGAGCCGGATGACCATCGTGGTGGATGGGGACGAGAAGACGATCGAGCAGGTCAAGAAGCAGCTCAACCGCCTGGTGGACGTCATCTCGATCCAGGACCTGACCCGCCAGGATCATCTGGATCGGGAGCTCATCCTCTGCAAGGTGGCGGTTACCCCCAAGACGAGGGCCGAGCTGGTGGAGATTGCTAAGACCCTTGAGGCCGAGGTGGCCGACGTGGGGGTGAAGTACCTGACCATCCTTTTGGTGGGCGACCAGACCAAGGTGAAAACCCTTCTTACGCTGGTCAAGCCCTATGGCATTAAGGAGATTGTTCGAACCGGCCGTGTGGCGATGGGCCGGGACACGTAAGGGAGGAACCGTGGCCAAGATCTATTACGACAAAGACTCGGATCTGAAGTTTTTGAAGGGTAAGAGAATCGCTGTTTTGGGCTACGGCATCCAGGGACGGGGCCATGCCCTGAACCTTCGGGATTCTGGATTGGAGGTCGTCGTGGCCCAGCGGCCGGGCGGCCCCCATTACCAGCAGGCCCAGGAGGACGGCTTCCAGCCGGTCTCGGTGGAAGAAGCCTGCAGCCAGGCCCAGGTGATCGTCCTGCTTCTGCAGGACACCCAGGCACCCGAGGTTTACAGGAGTTCCATCGCCCGACACCTTACGCCTGGCAAGGCGCTGGGCTTTGCCCATGGGTTTAACATCCATTTCAAGCAGATTGTTCCCCCTGCCGAGGTGGATGTTTTCTTGCTGGCGCCCAAGGGGCCAGGGTCGCTCGTGCGCAAACTCTTTGTGGATGGGGCCGGCGTTCCGGCCCTGGTTGCGGTACACCAGGACGCCAGCGGCCAAGCGAAGGAGCTTGCCCTGGCCTACGCCAAGGGCCTCGGCTGCACCCGGGCAGGGGTTTTGGAGACCACCTTTGCCGAAGAGACCGAGACCGACCTCTTTGGTGAGCAGACGGTTCTCTGCGGAGGGGTCTCGGAGCTGATCAAGGCCGGTTTTGAGACGCTGGTGGAGAAGGGGTATCAACCGGAGCTGGCCTATTTCGAGTGTCTCCATGAGCTCAAGCTCATCGTGGACATGATCTACGCGCAGGGGATTCAAGGGATGTGGGCGCGCGTCTCTGAGACGGCCCGCTATGGGGGCTTGACCCGGGGAAGCCGCATCATCACCGAGGCCACCCGGGCCGAAATGCGCAAGGTCTTAGAGGAGATCCGCTCCGGCGCCTTCGCCAAGGAGTGGGTCGCCGAGGCCGCCGCCGGCCGGCCGGTCTTTACGGCCCTGTTGAGTCAGGGAGACCGGCATCTCGTGGAGCTGGTGGGGGCCCGGCTGCGCTCCATGATGCCCTGGATTACCGACAGCGAGAAGGCGCCAAAGGCCGAAGGGGTGGGGGCGAAGCGATGAAAGACCGCGTGATCATTTTCGACACCACCTTAAGAGACGGGGAACAATGTCCTGGGGCCTCTTTGAATCCCCAGCAGAAGCTGGAGATTGCCCGGCAGCTGGCGCGCTTAGGGGTAGATGTGATCGAGGCCGGCTTTGCCGTCTCCTCGCCGGGCGATTTTGAGGGGGTTCAGCTGATCGCCAGAAACGTCAAGGGACCCACGATCGCCAGCTTAGCCCGCTGCGTTCCCAAGGACATCGAGGCCGCCGGGCGCGCCTTGAAGCCCGCCCGCCGCAAGCGGATCCACACCTTTGTGGCCACCTCTCGGATCCACATGCGCTACAAGTTGAAGAAGGCCGAGGACGAGATCCTCCGCTTGGCGGTGACCGGGGTCAAACAGGCCCGCCGCTTCACCGACAACGTGGAGTTCTCCCCGGAGGATGCGGCCCGCTCACGGCCGGAGTTCCTCTTTAAGGTGCTGGCGGCGGTGATTGAGGCCGGGGCCACGACGGTGAACATCCCGGACACGGTGGGATGGGCGATCCCTTCCCAGTTTGGAGAGCTGATTCGTTTGATCCGGGAGAACGTTCCCAACATCGACCGGGCGGTGATCTCGGTTCACTGCCACAACGATCTGGGGCTTTCCACGGCGAACTCCCTGGCCGCTGTGGCCCATGGGGCCAGGCAAGTGGAGTGCACGATCAACGGGATCGGCGAACGGGCCGGCAACGCCAGTCTGGAAGAGGTGGTGATGGGCCTGAAGGTGCGCAAAGACCTATTTGGAGTCGTCACCGGCATCCGTACCGAAGAGATCTACCGCACGAGCCGCCTCGTCTCCAAGCTGACCGGCTTCCTGGTCCAGCCCAACAAGGCGATCGTGGGCGGCAACGCCTTTGCCCACGAGTCCGGGATCCATCAGGACGGCGTGCTCAAGTTCCGCAAGACGTACGAGATCATGCACCCTCGAGATGTTGGCTACGGGGAATCGAAGCTCGTCCTGGGCAAGCACTCCGGCCGCCACGCCTTCTTAGAGCGCCTCAAGGCCCTGGGCTTTGTTTTAAGCGGAAAGCAGCTCGAATCCGCATTTGAGCGGTTCAAGGTGCTGGCCGACAAGAAGAAGGAGGTCTTCGACGACGACCTGACGGCCCTGGTGGAGGATCAGATCTCCGAGGTCCCCTTTGTCTATACGCTGGACTACCTGCACATCGTAAGCGGCACCGGAGTCGTCCCCACGGCTACGGTACGGATAAAAACCTCCGAGGGCAAGATCCTGCAGGGGGCTGCCAGTGGCGATGGTCCGGTGGATGCCTGCTACAACGCCATCGATCGGCTGGCGGGCTTCAAGGGCAAGCTCACCGATTACACCATTCAGTCGGTCACGCAGGGCAAGGATGCCCTGGGAGAGGTGACGGTGAAGGTGGCGGCCAAGGGGAAGGTGGAGCATGGAAGGGCGGCCTCCACCGACATCATCGAGGCCTCCTCCCGGGCGTACCTGAACGCGGTGAACCGCCTTCTCCACGGGACGTCATCCCGAGGAGCGTCGCAACGAGGGATCTCCTGAGCTTACGGTACTGGAAGCTGGGGATCGTGGGCTGGCCGCTCGGATACTCCCTCTCGCCCCTCATGCACGAGCGGGCGCTGGCGGCGGCGGGCCTGAGGGGAGAGTACAAAGAGTATCCGGTTAAACCCGAGGGTGTTTGGGACTGGTTTCACCGCGAAGGGCTGCAGTTGGACGGCTTCAACGTCACGATGCCCCACAAGCCGGCCGCGGCCAACTGGTGTGCCGTGCAGGGCAATGTGAAAGACCGTGTGGCGACGTGCATGGATGCCGTCAATACGGTGGTGGTTGCCGAGGGTAAGGCGAGGGGCCACAACACCGACGGAGAGGGCTTCCTGCTGCCTCTTCGGGAGCGGCAGATGGATCTTTCGGGCTGGAGTGTCGTTCTTTTGGGGGCCGGAGGGACTGCGCGGGCCATCGCGGTGGCCTTGGCCTATCAGCCCGGGATCAAGAAGCTTGTCATCTGGAATCGTCACTTGGAACGGGCCCAGGGGGCGGTGGAGCGGGCGAACCTGGTTCGCCGGGAGCAGGGTTATGGTTCTTTTGCTGAGGCGGTTTCCGAAATCGACTCGCTTCCCCTTCGGGAGTGCCATCTCTTGGTCAATGCCACTCCCGCTGGCATGAAGGGAGAGGTCGAGCTGCCCATCGATTTTAACCAACTGCACAGCGCTCAGGTGGTTTACGACATCGTCTATGAGCCACGGCAGACCTCCTTGATTCGCGCTGCCAGAGGGCGCGGATGCCAGGTGGTCACCGGGGATGAGATGTTGGCTGGGCAGGGAGCGGCCTCTTTTGAACTTTGGACGGGTGTCAAAGGGATGTTGCCGGTCATGCGCAAGGCCTTAGAGGAGAAACAGGTTGGATCTGGCAGTCGTTAGCCCTCTTTTTCTATTGGGATTGGTGGTGGGCTCATTCCTCAACGTCTGCATCTGGCGGCTGCCTGCCGGAGAGCAGGTGGTGCGCGGGCGTTCCCATTGCCGAGACTGCGGGCACCCGATCCCCTGGCGCGACAACATCCCCTTGATCAGCTTCCTGGCCCTTAGGGGAAGATGCCGTTTCTGTAAGGCGAGGATCTCTTGGGGTTATCCGGTCGTGGAGCTGGCGACGGGACTTCTTTTTGTGGCCCTTTTTCTTCGCTTTGGGTTTGCGGCCAAGACGTTGGTCTACGCGGTGTTGGGGGCCGCCTTGATCCTGGTTTCTGCGACGGATCTGAGGGAGCAGATCATCCCGGATCAGGTCACGGTTCCCGGGCTTCCGGTAGGGATCGCCGCGAGCCTCCTCTTGCCGGAGCTTCACGGCACCTCATCGCGGCCTGTGGCGTTGGCCCTCAGTCTGGCGGGGGTGGCGGCCGGCGGAGGCCTCCTCTGGGCCATTGGGACGGTGGGAAGCTGGATCTTTAAGCGGGAGGCCATGGGAGGCGGCGATGTGAAGCTGATGGCGATGGTCGGGGCCCTCTTGGGATTTCCAAAGACGATCCTGGTCAATCTCTTCCTGGCGCCGCTCCTGGGTTCGGCGGTGGGGCTTGTTCTCAAGCTCCGGTTTAAGAAAGAGGTGATTCCTTACGGGCCTTTTCTATCGGTTGCAACCTTGGCGGCCCTTTTTTGGGGCGATGGGATCATCCACTGGTACTGGAATCTTTTCTAGGAGAACTCATGCTTCGATATCTGACGGCGGGTGAATCTCACGGGATCTGCCTCGTGGCCATCCTGGAGGGGATCCCCTCGGGCCTTGCCTTAAGCCCCAAGGCGATCGATCTCCAATTGAAGCGCCGACAGTTGGGCTACGGCCGCGGGGCCCGCATGACCGCCATCGAGGAGGACCGGGTGGAGATCCTTTCCGGAGTGCGGTTTGGGAAGACGATCGGCTCTCCGATTGCCTTGAAGGTGGCGAACAAAGATTTCTCCATCGATAAGCTGGCTCCCGTGACCCGTCCCCGGCCCGGCCATGCCGATTTGGCCGGGGCGCTCAAATACAACCTCGAAGATGTTCGCAGCGTTTTGGAGAGGGCCTCGGCGCGCGAGACGGCCGCCCGGGTGGCGGTCGGGGCGGTGGCCAAAAGATTCCTGGAGGAGTTTGGGATCACGGTCATAAGCCATGTGGTGCGCCTAGGCGGGGTGGACGCCCACCTGGGTGGAATGAGCTTCCCGGCGATCGCCAGGAAGGCGGAGCTTTCTCCCCTGCGCTGCGCCGACCGCCAAGCCGAATCCAAGATGATCCGGCTGATTGACCAAGCCAAGGCGGTCGGCGATACGGTAGGAGGCACAGTGGAGGTGGTGGCCCTCGGCGTTCCCGTGGGCTTGGGGTCGCACGTCCAGTACGACCGGAAGCTCGATGGCAGACTGGCAGGGGCCCTCATGTCGATCCAGGCGATCAAGGCGGTGGAGATTGGCGTGGGCGCCGAGGTTTCCAA
>CAYJSX010000101.1:0-5647 GCA_964372575.1 uncultured Planctomycetia bacterium | reverse complement strand
GGGGCCAACAGCCCCATCGACGGGAGGATTGTGACCACCTACGAGAAAGACAAGCTGCGCGACGAGACACGATCCAAGATCGGGCGGGTGATCATCCAGGGGACAAGCTACCTGGTGGGAGAAGTTCGGGTGACCGGCACGTGGAAGAAGCCCAAGCAGCAGTTCACCCCCAAGCCCCTCACCCGAATCCTGGACGAGCAGCTCTTCAACCTGCAGGATGTTCTGAAAGAGTGGTTCTAAGCCACCGGCGGAATTGGCTGAGTGCCTTGGCTCGGTGGCTCAAGTTGTCCTTGATCTGGGAGCCGAGCTGGCCAAAGGTCCTGCGGTAGCCTCTGGGCATGAAGAGGGGATCGTAGCCAAAGCCAGTCTGGCCCGCTCGGCGCCGGGCAATGGACCCCTCACATACGCCCTGAAAGACCTCGATCAGGCGCCCGCCCACGGCCCACGCCAGGAAACAGACGAAGCGGGCCTTCCGCTTAGCCCTCGGCACGCTGGCCAGAAGCGTAAGCAGCTTTCGGTTGTTGGCGGCGTTGTTTTGGGCCGGACCGGCAAATCGGGCTGAGCGAACGCCAGGCGACCCATTTAGGGCCGCCACCTCCAATCCAGAATCGTCGGCCAGAACCGGCAGGATCGTGTGGCGGGAGGTTTCCACCGCCTTCTTGACGGCGTTGGCGCGAAAGCTCGCCTGGTCTTCGACCGTGGGGGGGATGTCTGGGAAATCCTCGAGTGTAAAGATTCGGAGGGGGCTGCCACGCGCCAGCCGGCGAAATTCCTGCGCCTTCTTTCGGTTGCGCGTGGCTAAGAGAATAGCGATCAAACCAAATCTTTCAGGACCTGGCGCTGGATCTCGATCAGCCTCTGGATGCCGCCTTTGCCCAGGGCCAGCAGTTGTTGCATCTGCGGCTCGGTAAAGGTCTTGCCCTCGGCGGTCCCTTGAACCTCGACCAGCTCTCCCTTTCCGGTCATGACAATGTTCATGTCCACCTGGGCCTGGGAATCCTCGTCGTAGGTGAGATCCAGGAAGGGGCTTCCGTTGATCAACCCCACCGAGGTGGCCGCCACAAAGTCTTTGATCGGAAGCTTCAAGAAGGCCCCCTTATGGCGCAGGAACGAGAGGGCCTCCACCAGGGCCACAAAGGCCCCGGTGATGGCGGCGGTGCGGGTGCCGCCGTCGGCCTGGATCACGTCGCAGTCGATCAGGATGGTCCGCGGCCCCAAGGCGGCCAGATCCACGACACAGCGCAGCGATCTTCCCACCAGCCGCTGAATCTCCTGAGTCCTGCCCCCCTGGGAGCCGCGGGTTGCTTCGCGGGGCGAGCGGCGGCTTGTCGAGCGGGGCAACATCCCGTATTCCGCGGTAATCCAGCCCGTCCCCTTTTCCACGAGGAAGGTAGGAACCTTGTCGTCCACGGAGGCGCTGCAGACCACCCGCGTCTTGCCCAACTCAATCAGGCACGATCCTTCGGCAAACTGGAGATAGTCCCGGGTGATCGTCACGGGCCTTAAGTCTTTGGGAGAACGCTGGTCCAACCGCATCGGTTCAGGGAACCCCCAGGAGTCGGTGGATCTGTGGAATCACCCGGACATCTTGAAGTCTCAAGCTGGCCATCCGCTTCCATTGATCCAACTGGTCCTCTTCCGGCGCGTCAAAAACCTCCCGGTAAGGGGTCACCGGCTGAAGCACCACCGGGATGCTGGGATCCACCCGGGCCACCAGATCAAAGGCCTGCTCCAACTCTTCGGTCAAGGTGTCCGGCGTTACCACGATCTTAATGAAAAGGTCCCGGCCGGCCTCCTTCCCCATCCGAAGAAAGACCTCGTGGGCCCGCCAAAGGGGCCGATCCGCGGTGGCGCTGGGGGGCTTGAGGTCCATCGCGATGGTGTCGGTCCAGGGCAGGAGCTCTCGGAGGGCCAGGGGCAGCGTGCCGTTCGTCTCCAGGTAGATTCGTTGGCCGCGCGCCTTAAGAGGCGGAAGAAAATCTCTTAGAAATTTCCACCACAAGAGGGGCTCTCCGCCGGTTAAGCTCACCGCCTGGTGCGGGCCTTCCCTCTTAAGAAGCTCCTCAACCCGGGTCAGCAGCTGGGGGAGGGTGAACTCCTGGTAGGACCCCCGGTAATCGGTGTCGCAGTAATGGCAATTCAGGTTGCAGTCCCAAAAGCGAACAAAGAGGTGCCACTGGCCCACATAGATCCCCTCCCCCTGAATCGAGGAAAAGAGCTCAATGATCCGCGCTGTAGAGGTTGTGCGTTCGGTTAAATCCACTCTCTCATTTTACCTTGAAATCGTATCGGGGCAACCGGCCTCGCGAAACCCTTTTGAGCGCAGGAGACAACTGTCGCAGGCCCCGCAGGGCCGGCGGCCGCCCTGGTAGCAGGACCAGGTGAGCTCAAAGGGAACCCCCAGGCGCAGGCCGAGCCGGATGATCTGCGCCTTGCTCTTTCGGATGAGGGGTGTCACGATCCGAATCGGCCTGCCCTCTACGCCTGCCTTGGTCCCCTGCTGGATGACCTTTTGGAAGGCCCGGTAGTAAGCTGGCCGGCAGTCCGGGTATCCGGAAAAATCGACGGCGTTGGCGCCGATGAAGATGGCCGAAGCGCCGATCGCCTCGGCCAGCGACACGGCATGGCTTAGCAGGATCGTGTTGCGGGCCGGTACATAAGTAACCGGAATTCCCCGCCCGATTTGATGGGGCAATCGGCCTTTGGGCAGGGCGATCCGCCGGTCGGTCAGGGCCGAGCCACCCCAGGGAAGTTTGATCCGGATGAGCGAGAAGGGACAGCCGGCCCTGCGGGCGATGGCCTGGGCGGCGAGAATCTCCTTTCGGTGGCGCTGCCCGTAGTCGACGACCAGGCAGTGGCACCGGTACCCCCTTGCCCTGGCCCAGTAAAGGGTGGTGGAAGAATCAAGGCCGCCGGAGAGCAGGACGATGGCCCGTTTAGGACTTGGCGACATCTACCTTGGAAACGTTGCCGGCCTGGCGGCCCAAGAATCGGCGGGAGAGCTTCTCAAAATGGCCTGGCTCATCGGTTACAAAGAAGCGCCGGAGGCAATGGCCGCCGTCCGCAACCCGATGGAGGAGCCCGGAACTTTTCAGAACCTCCCTTGCCGTGAGCGCCACCTGCCGGGCCGAATCGATCAGGGTCACGTGGGGACCCATCACCTCGGCAATGATCCCTTTTAAGAGGGGATAGTGGGTGCAGCCCAAGATGAGGGTGTCAATCTTGGCCTCCTTTAATGGGGCCAGGTACCTTCGCGCCACCTGCCGGGAAACCGGGTCAGCCAGCCAACCCTCCTCTGCCAGAGGGACAAAGAGGGGACAGGCCGCCTGGGTCACCTTGACCTTGGGGTCACGGTGGGAGACCGCCGCCGGATAGGCGTAAGAAGCGATGGTGGCGTTTGTGCCGATGACGCCGATCTTCCCGGAGCGGGTCGCCCGCAAGGCCGCCTCCACCCCGGGCTCGATCACCCCTAAGATCGGATGCTTGAAGTGGCGCTCCAGAAACGGGAGGGCGAAGCTCGAGGAGGTGTGGCAGGCCACCACGATCATCTTGACGCCATGGTGGAGTAGAAACAGGACGTTCTCCGTTGAAAACTTCACCACGGTCTCCCGTGATTTGTTCCCGTAGGGGACCCGGGCGGTATCCCCCAGGTAAACGATCGGCTCCTCGGGAAGCAGGCCAAGGAGTTCTTTGACGACGGTTAAGCCGCCGATCCCTGAATCGAAAACCCCTACCGCGCTAGGGGGAGTGGACATCTTGCCCCTTAAAACGCTCTCTAAAGTTTAAGAGGCCCCTGCGGATTCCTTCGGCAATCGCCTGTCGGTAGGAGGCCTTCCTCAATCGGCTCTCCTCTTGGGCGTTGCTGATAAAACCCACCTCCACGAGGATGGCCGGCATCCGGGCCCCTTTCAAAACGGCGAATCGGGCCGATTTGACGCCTCGGTTCTTGGAGGAGAGTTCCTGCCGCAGGCCCCGACAGATCTCGGCGGCCAGTTCGTTGGACTGGGCCCGGTGCTCCGTGTAGAGCAGATCCCAGACAATCCCGCGGGTATCTGAAGCGATCGGTTCGTTGACCTCTTTGGGCAGCTCCGCGTTCTCGGCCGCCTCCAGGGCCCGGGCGTGGTCATCGGTCGCCTCGGAGAGGTAGTAAACCTCATAGCCATAGGCGTACCGGTGTCTGGAGGCGTTGGCGTGGATCGAGATGAAGAGGTCGCTCGCCTCCTGATTGGCCAGCGTGCTGCGCCGGGAGAGACTGACAAAGCGATCGGAGTCCCGGGTCATCACCACTTGGAATCCGTCGCCCACCAGCAGGTCCCGAAGCCGGCGGCCCACGTCCAGCGTCACCGCCTTCTCCCTTAAGCCCCCCCGGCCGATCGCCCCGGAGTCATGGCCTCCATGCCCGGGATCCACCACGATGGTTCTCAAGCCGGGCATCCCCTTGGGCGGCGCGGCGGCCGGGACCTCCCACTTCCCCAGCCAACGCCGCCAAACCGACTCCGGCAGAAGGACCTCCCCCTCCTGGAAAATCGGGGCCTGGCGCAGGAGGATCGCTTCCTCATCGATCAAAACCACGGGGATTTTCGGCGAGGCCCTCAGCTCATGCCGGCCAGAGCGAAGCGTCCAAACGAGCGCCTCAGGATCCCAGTGGCTTTTCGCCCGAAGCTGCTGGGCGAGGGCCGAGCTGGGAAGGTAGGGTACGGAGTCAACGATCCGTCGGTGGGCTTGGAGAAAACTCTGCAAACCGGCTCTTGGCGGTGGTGTGGTGGCGCAACCAGCCAAGAGAACAGCGCACAGCGAATAGCGAATAGCAAATAGCGTTAAAACAGTCGCCTTCACCCTTGCTCAAAATCTGATGGGGTCTGATTCCCAAAAAGGGTCAGACCCTTTCGTTTTTATCAGGGCATGGAGGCGAGGAGATTCGAACTCCTGTCCTGAAGTAACAACGGTCGCGCCCCTACGTGCGTAGTCCGCGTTTTGCGTTTCGCCGGCTCAAGCTCCCGCGGACGGGATATTAGGCCAGCTACCCCCTGGTTGGTTTACTCGGCCCGGATCCCAGAGGAACCGATACCGGGCCCAGCCTACTGCGGCGTCCCTTGGGCCTAGTAGGCGTCGGCCCAGAGACGGGCTACTTGTTTAAGCAGCCAGTGCCATGGGGACCACGATTGGCCGAATCGGCACAACCGGAGCGATCCCCTTGACCATATTTTTGGCACGTATCTTTTTGCCCGGGGTTTTACGAGGCCTCCGAGCCACCTCGGCACGCGGCAGCGACCCAGTCGATTCAGTCGAGCCTGGTCGCCCCCAAAAAATCAACGATTCCGGTGTTTCAACGCGCGGGAGATCTCGCGGGCGGATTCCCGTTTTTGAATTTGCTCCCGTTTATCAAAAACCTGCTTGCGCTTGGCCAGCGCCAGCTCTACCTTGACCCAGGGCCCTTTGAAGTACATCTTCGTGGCCACCAGGGTCATCCCGCCCGCGGCGAGCTTGTCTTTCAAACGCTCGATCTGTTTGTGGTGCAGAAGGAGCTTCCTCACCCGTTTGGGAACCGGCGCGGACAGGCCCGCCTGCGGGTACGGAGAGATGTCCAAACCGTACAGATGGCACTCACCGTCTTCGATCCGGGCGAAGCCGTCCTTTAGGTTCGCGC
>CAYJSX010000100.1:4939-5647 GCA_964372575.1 uncultured Planctomycetia bacterium | reverse complement strand
TGCCCCGGTTTGTTCAAAAATCCCCAACCAATTCGCTAACCGCTGGATTTCTCCGTTCAGGCCCGCCTCGCCGCGGTTATAAAAGTCCGGATCCAGCAGGACGCCGGTTTCCCAGGCGTTCTCGATCCAGCCGGGAGGAGCGACGTTGGCCCGGCGCAGGTTCAGGTTGTAGAGGGTCCAGCCGCTGAGCTGGTTGGCCATGTTGGGAGTCCCCCACGCCAGCGGATTGTACCGGAGCTGCAGGATATCGAAGGCGCTCATCCCCCAGAGATGGCTCAGAAAGAAGTAGGGGCTGGCCAGGAGCTTGCCCTTGTGCACTCCCTCGGTCTGGACGAACCCGTGGCGGTTGAGTTCCAACGCCGTGTCCTGGCCATTGAGCTTGACCGTAAACTTCACCTTACCGTTCTGAGGCGGGTCAACCTGTTTCACCTTGACGGGTAGCTTAGCCCCATCCACATGGACCAGCACCGCCTCATGCGCCGATTCTTCGCCAGTAAGCAACGGGATCCTAAAGAGGACCTGGTGGGCATCGTGTAACTCCACACCCAACCCGGCCTCGGCCGCCCGCCGGATCGCAGCGTCTATCTGGTTGAGCTCGCCCGCCAGGTGGATCATCCGCTGATAGGCCCACATGGCCGCCGGTGGCAGGGGCGTCCCGGTGGGGCTGGCCCCCCGGCGCAGGCCCTCCCAGAGATCGGCCACCCCGAC
>CAYJSX010000100.1:0-4929 GCA_964372575.1 uncultured Planctomycetia bacterium | reverse complement strand
CCACGTAGCCGCTCAGAGTATCCTCCGCCTTGGTGAGCGCCTCCATGATGGCGTAGGCCCTGCGCCAGGCCAGCAGGTTAAAGGCCGACAGCGGGGCGTGCTTTTCGCGCACCACCAGGGTCAGCAGCGCTGCCAGCATAGGAACCGGCGGGTCGTCCGCAGGGAGGACCCCCCCCCTGCGCCACAAGGGTAGGCGAAAATAAGGCAATCCCTCCATCCAGGGCAACCCGACCATGAGCGGCCAGGAGGCCGAGTCCCAGTAGCCGTCGAATTGTCGGGGGCTTCGGTTAAACAGCTTCGCCAGGATCTGGACGTCCCGGCTGTAGGGCGGGTCGAGACGGCTGAGAATCCTAAAGAGTCCGGCGAAGAGCATCCCCATACCCAGGGCCGGAATCAGCCACGGCTGGCCCAAGGCGAACAGGGTCACCCCGGTGGCGACCCCGCCCAGCACACCCATAAATGGCCAGTTCCGCCCGCCGGTGATCCAGAGGGAAGGAAGCAGCCCGTTGGAATAGGCCGCCCACAGCCCGATCACCGTTCCGAAGAGGACCGCGGTGATGAGCCCGGGGCCGAAGTAAAACCCGATCCCGAACAAGGTCAGCAAACCGAAACCAAAGCCTACGGTGAGGACCCTCGTGATGGCAGCACCGATCTTCTCGTCCTTCCCCTTCAGCCCGCTGCCAAGCCCGACCACCACGAGCACAATCCCGAGCACGATCGCTGCCGGCACCGCCACCGCAGCGATCTCCAGCGCGACCGCACCCGGCAGGGTCGCAAATAATCCGGGCATCCCGATGACGGTGCCCAGCTTCCAGATCGCTGCCAACGCGCCAAAGAAGCCGGTGATGCCGATCGCCATGCCCCGCTCCGACCGGCTCATCGGGGTCAGGAAAAAGGAAAACACCCCCGCCACCGCCCCGATCGCCAGGCCGATCGCTGGATTCCAGAAGAAGGCCGCCAGCAAGCCGATCCCCAGCCCGCTGAGCAACCCGGTGAAGAGCCGGTGGATTGGGCTTCGGGTATCGTAGAGATGGAGCCGCCCCTGCTTGAACTCCTTTGAGAATCCGCTGGTTCCGCGCAGGGCGGCTTGCACCTGGGGCTTTAGCGCATCATTCGTCTGGACTTGCTTTCCGTCCCGCCTCTGCAGCTCTTGCCAGAGCGTCACCCAAGTCTGGGCCACCTCTGGGTCATCGGCCTTGGCGTGCAGGTTCGCCAGGGCCTGGGCCCATCGGCCACCCAGATAGGAACCCTCCCTTGAATCCTCCAGCGCCTCGAACAGGGTGTCGGTATCCGGCTGGATCGGGGAGAACTGCCGGACATACATCCCCAGGGGCAGCCGGGTCTTGTTGCCCCGATAGTCGTCCAAATAGCGATCCAGGATGATCTCGGCGATCTGGCGCGGGGACATACGCAGCAGCTCTTGAACAGGGGTTTTCGCCTCGGGTTTGTTTGGATCGTTCAGCCAGACCGGGCTCCAGCCGGCGTAGGGCATCCTGGCTCCCCAGTTTTTCGTATCAGCAGGGGCAGCGCCCAACCGGCCTAGAAACGGTTGGGCCAGCGGGGTGGGCGGATAGGTATGGATCGTCTCGGTCTGCGGGTTGGCTGTCGGATCCGAGGTCAGGTGAAGAAAGATCCGGCTGACCGGATGCTCTTTAAGCCCAACGAGGAGGTTTTTGACTCCTGGTTCAAGTTGAGTAAGAACTTCGTCACGGACGCCGTTGTAATTGGGGTATTGTGGATCGGCTAAGGTTCGTCGGTCCTCTTCGCTCAGTTCAACATCCCACCGCTGGAGACCGGGTTCTTCGGTGTTGAGCAACATCTCCCGGCCTTGCAGGAACCGGCCAAAGGGAGCACCGGTGACTGGAGACTCCGTGTGCGCTGGCTCCACCGGTCCAGGCACCAGCTGCGGCACGATCCGCGTGCCCCAGAACTTCCACGTACGCTCGGTCGGGGTCCGGCGGCGACGGGAATCGTGGCCGTACAGGTGATCCGGCAAGCTGAGTGCATCAAAGTGCAGCGTCCCGATCCTTCCTTCCTGGCGGCGGATGGCCGCCAGGGTGGTCTGGATGTGGTGCTGGATCGGCATCTGCTTGTCGGAGAGAAACTCGTATCGGTCCTCTGGTTTCGGCAGGGTAAGCTCCAGGGTACCATTGTTGTAATCCGGCGTGGCAGTGACCCGGAGCTGCCCCTCCCCGTACATCCATCCTCTCAAGGCGGCCAGCTTCTGGCCCTTCGCCAGTCCCCCGGGTTTACCCCGCATGACGAACCGCTGGGCCCATTTTCCGGGGGTGAGCTTGAGTGTGAGGAGAGCCCCCTGCAGGCCGGCTTGTTCGACCTCGTAGGGAAGCACCAGGCCAGGAAAGTCGCCCTCCATGTAGGTAACAAAACGCCCGTCCGCACCCTCGAAGGAGGGAGCGATATCGGCATCCAACCGTTCCTGCATCTTCTTGTCGTTTGCCGGGTTCAAGGAACGCAGGCCGATCAGGGGCGGCACGGCGCTCATGCCGGTCCACTTCTCCACGAACGGATCCTCCAGGAGGCGCCAGAGGGCAGACTCCATCCAGGACTTCTCTCGGCTGGCCAGGAGCCGCTCCATGAGGTCCGAAAACTCCTCCTGCTTGGAAAGGGTCAGATGCGCCCAGTGCTTCATCCCCTCCCCGATCCGGTAGCCGGCCCACTGGAAGAGCTTGGCTAAGCTGTCTCCCAGGTACCAACGGCCCCGCTGGTCCCAGGCGCCCAGAAGCTGGAACTCCGGCTCGGAAAGGGTCATGGGGACTCCGGCCGAGTCTCGCATCAGGAAAAGGACATCGGTCAGGCCGTGGAGGCGGCTCACCTGCCGGTCGAGCCACGCCAGCGGTTTTCCCAACCATCCTTCTTGGAGGGACTTCTTGCGGATCTCTTCAGCTTCCTTGCCGAATTTTCCAAGGCTGCGCAAGGAGAGAAAGAGCCACATCCCCACCGCCGGTAGCAGGTGAAAGATCGCAAAGGCCCCGAGCACAGCCATCCCCACATACCAGAGCAGGGGCCCAGTGGTCGCCGCCGGCAGGAGCGACCAGGCGATGAGCCCTACACCCACCAGGGTACCCACCACCCAGCCGAAGTTGAGGATCCTCTCTTTGTCCCGATCGTAAAAGGCCCTGAGGAAGTTGATTCCCACATTCAGCACCACCAGCGCCAGGCCGATGGCCGCGGGGATGAACGTTGGCATCAACAAAAGCAAGGCCACCGCGGCCACCACGATTCCGAACCCGAAGGCAGCCGGGTGCATGACGTTGGGCTTTCGGGCGATCACATCCTGCATCTTGCGCATCGTCATGGAAGACTCATAGCCCAGCACCTGCCAGAGCACGATCACCGGCGGGAGCAGATCGGTGGCCAGGATCTTCGCCTGCCAGTGAATCGCCTGCAGGGCGTTCTTCGGCGGTCCGATGGGAGCGGCACTCAGGATGAGATGGGCGAGCAACCCCACCGCCTCGGCGAAGATCACGCCGGCGATCGCCCCCACGGCGATC
This sequence comes from uncultured Planctomycetia bacterium, assembly GCA_964372575.1. Classification (GTDB taxonomy): domain Bacteria; phylum Omnitrophota; class Gorgyraeia; order 1-14-0-20-64-10; family 1-14-0-20-64-10; genus JACOVG01. The sequence continues at coordinate 1,417 of CAYJSX010000100.1, read as the reverse complement.
TTTCCCAGCCAACCGCCCAGCAACTTAAGGCCCCACAGCCAAGCCGCGGCTGCTGCGATCTGCGGCCAGGCGAGCCACACCCCTACGAGCAACCCAACGAGCACCGCGCTGCCAACCGCCAATCCGACAGGAAACTTCCCCACATCCCACCGGGACCCCTCCTGCCGGCTCTGCGCACCCAGAAACACCCGGATCGGAACCACCGCTACCAACACCAATACCGCTGTCACCAGGAATTGAAGGAAGGTCGTCACATAGAAGAGAGCTGTGGCGGTCAGCTTAGCGCCCAGAAACGCCACCACCCCCCAGAAGACCCAGGAGGCGGCAGTTCCAGCCGCCATCAGACCGGCCAACCAGGGGGCCACCATAAGAACGATCGGAATCGCCAGCAACCCGCCGACCAACAAGATCGGGAGATCCCAGCCGGTGTTGTTTTTGCCTTCAAGTCGGGGGGTGATGAACAGGTTGAAGAGTCGCCAGAGGATCGCCACCCCAGCCAGGGGGAGCACGATCTTGAGCGCCAGGGGGATTCCCACCAGCGGCGAAAGCGCCAGAAACGCCAGGCCGAACACCCCCCACGCCCCCCAGGTCTCCAGCGGCATGAGGGGAGGCCAGCGCTGTTTGGTCATGCCCGGCCGGTCGCGCTTCTCCAGCCCGAGGCGCATCGCCCAAACCCAGGGAGCGGCGAACCAGTGCCGCTTGAGATCCCGCCAGAAGATCTCCTTCCAGACGTTCTTCTCTTTCTCTCTGACCTCGGAAATCTCCTGCAAGAGATCCTTTCCGTATGCCCGCTCCACCACTGTCCACGGCCTCCAGTCCAGATGGATCGGCGGGCCCGAAAGTTCCCGGCGGAGTTCGGCGTCCATCGGGCCGTACAGCTCGGCCATGTAATCCTGCGCGATCCAGAATCCCTGCGTACGGTAGCCGAGCAGCCGGCGGGCCGCATCCACGTAGGCCATCCGGAAGAGTTCCAGCAGCTGATCGGGCTGATGGTTGGGAAACAGGGATTTGTCAATGGCGAGGACGTAGCCGTCGCGTGGATTGCCCTGTTTCCGGACGAAGGCCGCCCCGACGAGCTGGCGCAGGCGCTTGACCTGGCGCCAGAGCTCCGGGGTAACCCGGTCGGGCAAGCGGATGGTGAAGGAGTACCACGTGCGCCGAGGGGGCGGCTGTTCCGGCAACGGATTCTGAAAGGTCGCCCCGTGTCGAGAAATCGCGGCCAAGGTGCTATGAATGGCATCCAGCCAATCCTTCTGCTGACCGAACTGCCGGCTGCCCAGCAGGATTTTCACGTCTAGAATGCCGACGTTCCGCTCATCCGGCGTGATGAGCCAACTCCCGATCTTCTCCTGGGAAAAGCTGGCCAGCTCATCCAGGTCGTCCGGGTCCAGCGGCCGGTCGGTCCTGGACTGGGTTC
>CAYJSX010000099.1:0-5661 GCA_964372575.1 uncultured Planctomycetia bacterium | reverse complement strand
AATCTCTTCCAGGCCCGAGAGCATGACCTGACGATCATTCCGGTCATCAACAAGATCGATCTGGCCCAGTCCGATCCTGATCGGGTCAGGAAGGAACTGCACCAGACCCTGGGGGTCACCCAAGAGCCGATCTTGGTGAGCGCCAAGGAGGGAACCGGAGTGGAGGAGTTGATGGGGCGGATTGTCCAGGACGTTCCTGCCCCCCCTGGGTCTGTGCAGGCCCCGCTTCAGGCCCTTGTCTTTGACTCCGCCTTTGACGTCTACAAAGGGGTGGTGGTCTACGTGCGCCTGATGAATGGTCAGGTCAAGCCCGGCGACACGATCTACCTCATGGGGGCCAAGCAGACCTACGAGGTTCAAGAGGTGGGCGTCTTTGTGCCCAAGTCAAAGGGGGTGCAGGGTCTTGCAGCCGGCGAAGTGGGGTACCTCACCTGCAGTCTCAAAGATCCCAGTCTCGTTCATCCCGGTGAAACGATCACCCATGCCAAGGCACCCGCCGTCTCGGCCCTGCCGGGCTACCGGAAGGTAAGACCCCTGGTCTTCTGCGGGATCTATCCGGTCAATCCGGCCGACTACGATCAGCTCCGGGACGCAATAGGAAAGATGCGGCTTTCAGACGCCTCCTTCACCTTTGAGCCGGAGAACTCCAGCTCCTTTGGGATGGGCTACCGCTGCGGCTTTCTGGGATTGCTGCACATGGAGATCATCCAGGAGCGGCTGGAACGGGAATTCGACCTCTCCCTCATTGCGACGACCCCCTCGGTGGTCTATCGGGTCACCTTAAGCGGAGGCAAGGTGGAGGAGATCGATAACCCCACCAAGCTGCCAGAGGCAGGCAGCATCGACAAGATCGAAGAGCCCTACATCCGGGCCTTCCTCATCTCCCCAAGCTCTGCCCTGGGGGCTGTGATGCAGTTGGCGCTCAGCAAACGGGGCACCTATCGCTTAACCGAATACCTGGGCACCGAACGGGCGATGCTCACCTACGAGTTTCCCCTCTCCGAGGTCCTGGTGGACTTCCACGACAAGCTGAAGTCGGTCACCCGGGGCTATGGCTCGATGGACTACGAGTTCGTCGGCTACCGCCCGTCGCAGCTCGTCAAGCTGGAGGTCCTCTTGAATGGGGCCCCCTGTGATCCGCTGGCCGTGATCGTCCCTAAGGAGAAGGCCTACTCCAAGGGAAAGGAGCTGGTGGAGAAGCTTAAGGAGGTGATCCCCAGGCAGCTCTTTGAGGTGGCCATTCAGGCGGCGGTCGGCTCCCGCGTGATCGCCCGCGAGACGGTTCGCCCCCTGGGCAAGCATGTGACCGGCAAGTGCTACGGCGGAGACATCACCCGCAAGCGCAAGCTCTGGGAGAAGCAACGAGAGGGTAAGAAGCGGCTCAAGACCTTTGGCAAGGTTGAGCTTCCCCAAGAGGCCTTCATGGCGATCCTTAAAATCTCATGACCGATCACGAGGCTCCTCCAAAGAAATCCGTCTTCAGGGAATACCTCGAATCGATCGTCGCGGCGGTCCTGCTGGCCCTGCTGGTTCGCACCTTCCTCGTCCAGCCGTACAAGATCCCAACCGGCTCGATGATCCCCACCTTGATGGAAGGGGACCGGATCCTGGTGGACAAGGTGAGCTTCGGCGTCCGGATCCCTTTTACCCACATCCGTTTTCCAGCCCCCAGGCCTCCCAGGCGGGGAGACCTCGTGGTTTTTCGCTCCCCCGATGAGAGCAAAAAAGACTTCATCAAGCGCCTGGTCGCCATGGGCGAAGATGAGGTGGAGATCCGGGACCTTCACCTCTGGGTAAACGGCAGGCCCTTGACCGATCCACCCATCTTCCGAGAGATCGTCTACTACAACCGGGGCCCCTACGGCACCCAGGGCAAACCGGTCGTCGTTCCCAAGGATCACTTCTTCTTCTTGGGCGACAACTCCGGCTCCTCCCGCGATTCCCGCTACTGGGGCTTTTGCCCCAAGGCCAAGCTGATTGGCCGCGCCTTCTGCGTCTACTGGCCCCCCAAGCGCATCCGCGGACTCAAATAAACCCGTCATCTCGAGTCCCCACCGTTTTGATTCGATTTGACGCATCAAAACGAATCGGTGGGGACGAGAGATCCATTTTTTTCTTGATTTAGGTAAAATATCCGGATAAAATACCTAGTATGGGTAAAATAACCAGGAGGCTGTTCGAGCTTCATCTGCCCAAAGGGCACTCGGCCTTCCTCTGGGGCCCTCGGAAGGTGGGCAAGAGTTATTGGATCACCCATCATCTGCCCCAGGCGACCCTCATCGATTTTCTCAAGACGGACGTCTTCGCGGAGTATGCCGCAAGACCCGCGCTGCTTCGGGAACGGTTTCAAGACCACAAGGGGCTGATCGTGATAGACGAAGTCCAAAAGATCCCGGCCATTCTGGACGAGGTGCATTGGCTGATCGAAAACCAAGGGCTTACTTTTCTTTTGACGGGTTCCAGCGCCCGGAAGTTGCGCCGCGGCCATGCCAACCTCCTGGCAGGGCGGGCTTGGCGCCGGACCATGGTTCCCCTGTCGTTCCTGGAGGTAGAGGGATTCGATCTGGAGCGGGTGATGGTCTCGGGCCTGCTCCCCCCGCACTACCTTTCTTCGCAGCCGCTGGAAGAACTGAGGGCCTATGTGGCCGACTATCTCAAAGAAGAAGTAGCGGCCGAAGCCTTAACCCAGCAGATCCCTTCCTTTGCCGAGTTCCTCCGGGTGGCGGCCATCACCAGCAGCGAGCTGGTCAACTACACCAACATCGCCCGAGAGACCGGCGTCTCCCACAAGGTGGTTCGCACCTATTTTGACATCCTGGAGGATACCTATCTCGGTTTTCGGATTCCCCCCTGGAAGAAATCAAAAAATCGAAGGATGATTGTCACCGAGAAGTTCTACCTCTTTGACGTGGGGGTGGCCAATTACCTGGCGCGGCGCCAGCCCCGCTTGGGAAGCGCCGAGTTTGGCAAGGCCTTTGAGCACTACCTCTTGATGGAGCTTCGCGCCTATCAGGCGTACAAACGTCCAGACCTTCCGATTTCCTTCTGGAGGACGAGCACCGGCCAGGAGGTGGATTTCATCCTGGGAGAGAAGGATCTGGCGATCGAGATCAAAGGATCTCACCGGGTGCACGAGGGGGACCTTCGGTCTCTGACCGCCCTAGGGGATGACGGCCCCGTGAAGCGATGCGTCATGGTCTCTTTGGAGAAGGAGCCCAGGAAAATCGGAAAGGTTGAGCTCCTCCCCTGGCGCCCCTTCCTTGAGCGGCTGTGGAATGGAAAATTCTGTTAACCTTGAAGCGAGAGCCCCCTCTTTCTAAGTAAAACGTAATGGAGTTTTAGATTGTTAAGCTTGACTTTCAGCATCCCTTAAGGCATACTTTGAGTATCAACGGCACAAACTCCATGAATCGCCCATTTTTAATCTCCCGATGGTTAGCCCTTTGGCTATCCTTGGGCCTCGCCCTGCCCAACCCCGCCCTCGCCCTGCGTGGCGGCCAAGTCGGCAATAGCCAGGCCGATCAGAAATCTCCTCAACTGACCGGCCTCGAAGAAGCTCTCAAGAACCCCGAAGGCTCCGGGCTGGAGGAGGACTGGAAAGATAAAGCGCGTCGCATAGCAACCATTTATTTTTGGCTTGTTGGGATTCTGGAGAAAGAAATAGAAAAACTTCCGGCAGAACAACAACTCAACTTCAGCGATCATAACCTTGCTCAAGTGATGTTTCTTTCAGTTAACTTTTTGGAAGAAAAGAAGAACGAAGACATCAAGAACCTGAAGTATATAGAAGATTTTAGGAACCTTTTGTTTATCTTGACAGGTGATAAGACGAGTGATGTTGCGGCCCTCAAAGAGTTGTTATCAAAAAAATCCAGGGATAAGGGGTTATATAGTCGTAAAGATGCGTGTGAAATTCTTGCGGTTTTCCGCTCGATCGTGACGGAGTTCTCAGAAGGCAGGCCATTTTCTATGGATGGTTTTGGAATAAATTTTTCTCTTTCGCTTTCTAAACTTCCGGCGGATCTTAGAAAAGCGGCTGAAAGCCTTGGGGAAATAAACTTCAAGCATTTGCCTATGCTTGTTCGTCGAACAGTTAAAGTTATTGGCTACCCTTACTCTATAGCTGGCCTTCCGGACGAGCCCCCAGCAGAACCGGGTCCGGCTGCCGAATCTCCTCCAGCCCAGCCGCCAGGGGCCGGGCTGGAGGAGACGACGCTGGAGTGGAGTCCGCGCAGGCAACTCGTTGAGAGATTCGGCGAGGCTGCCGTGCCGTTAAACGCACGGTGGGCTTGGCTGATGCCGGCCAGGGAAGGAACGACCGATGTTCACGTTCACATCGTTCATGAAAGCCTAGCAGGCCCCATAGCGCAATGGATCCAAGAGCAGATCCATACCCTACCCCAGGGATTCGAGGTCCATACCCATGTGCTAAGGACGGATGAAATGATTCCTCTGGAAACGCCTGGAGTAGCCATCAAGGATAGGTTGCTTGACCTGCCTGATTTCTGGAAGGAGATTCTGCACAAGATCCTGCCGGTACTTGAAGTCCAATTAGGGCAATCGATCCCTCCGCTTGCCGAGATGGTCCTCTACGCCTTCCAAGGGCCTGGCGGCTCCGTGGAGAAGGTTCTGGGTGTGATGCGGCTCGAGGATTCTAAAGGTCAGGCCGTCTACGCCTTCTTCGTGTAAGCCCGCCTGCGCTCTCGTAACAAAATAAGCTGCCGCGGAGTTGAAAACCCTCATCAGATGGTGTATCTTTAAGGTAGACAATTGAAGGAGGCTTAACAGCATGCGAAACAAGTTGACCTGTGCGCTTTTGATTCTTTTAGCAGCCGCGGTAGCGGTTTCCGGGTGCGCCAGCGCGACACCTGCCCAGAAGGGGGCGGTGACCGGTTCGGCCATCGGGGCTGGCTTGGGGGCGATCATTGGCCACCAGTCCGGCGAGACGGCCGAGGGGGCCTTGATCGGGGCGGCGGCAGGGGGGTTGGCCGGGGCCTTGCTCGGGGACGCGATGGCCAGCAAGTTCTGCTCGGTCTGCGGTCGGAACTATTTTGCCGGCGACACCTATTGCACCTTGCACAATCCGCCGGTCGCGCTGAGCCTGAAGGGAGCGCCAGCCCAGACCACCGAAGAGCAGCAGGCCCAGGCCGTTCTGCCCAAGTTCTGCCCCACCTGCGGCGAAAGCTACCCGGAAGCGGCCGAATTCTGCGGAAAGGACGGAACGGCGCTGAAGGCGAAGCAAACCTCGTAATTCCGGGCTTCCGGGTCGTTGAGCCTCGCCAATAAGCTTTCGCTGTTTCGGATTCTGCTCGTGCCGGTATTTGTGGCCTGCCTCATTTACTAACGGCCGGGACAATCTGAATATCTACGCTATCTGGCGCTGGCCCTCTTTGTCCTGGGGGTGGTGACCGACGCGGTGGACGGCTACATCGCCCGGGCCGAGCACCAGGCCACCAAGCTGGGGGCCATCCTTGATCCTGCCGCGGATAAGCTGCTCCTCGTGACGGCCTTTCTCTCCTTGAGTCTCATCTCTACCCTCCCGGACTCCATGCGCCTGCCGCCCTGGGTGCCGATTGTAGTTTTAAGCCGGGATCTGATCATCGTCTGCGGGTGGCTTGTCATCGTTTTGGTGACCGGCAATCTTCAAGCCGAGCCCTCCCG
>CAYJSX010000098.1:0-5697 GCA_964372575.1 uncultured Planctomycetia bacterium | reverse complement strand
TGACCTACGACATCGTTGATGCGGTGGACGGCACCACCTCTGGATCCAGGCCCCTGACCCTGAAGGAGGGAGAGAACTTGGTCACCGTGACCGCGAAAGATCGGGTGGGGCATTCCACCACGGCCACCTGGTCCATCCTTCTGGATGCGTCCAAGCCGACTGGATCGGTCTCCTTGCCCTCCATCGTCAATAAGAGAGAAGTGTCCCTCACCCTTTTGGCCAAGGATCCCAACGCTTCGGATGGAAGCTTAGGTTCCGGGGTGGAATCGATGCGGTTCTCTACCGATGGTGGAAAAAACTGGTCCGACTGGGAACCTTATGCGCAGCAGAAGGAGGTCAGCCTGTCGCCCGATGGTGACGGGGAGCGGCAAGTGATGGTCCAGGTCCGAGATCATGCTGGTTGGGTCTCTGATCCTTACTCGGCAAAGACGATCCTGGACAGACAGCCGCCCACCTTGGAGCTGCTCTCGCCGTCATTGACCAGCAAGCAGCAGTACCCCCTGCGCTACCTCTTCAACGATTCCACCGATGGGAGCGTTGAAAAGAGCCTTACCGTCCTGCTGGTGGAGGGGGATAACCCTGTTTCCGTGACCGAGAGGGATCGGGCAGGCAACGAGGTGACCCAAACCTGGGTGATCCGGTGGGACCCGGATCTCATCTCGTTGAGCCTTGCCTCACCTAAGACAACCGACGCCCAGATCTACGCCGCCCAATTCCTTGCCAATGGGGATTCGTTAAGCAGCGAAGTCTGGAGACTTGGGCGAGGAGAACATGGCCTCATCGCCTACACCACCAGCGCAAGGGGCAACCCTGCCTGGGAGCGTTTCCTCGTCACGCGGACTGGGACCTTGCCTGAGCCCACCGAGCCGCCAGCCATGCCTGAGGGGACTCGCTTGACCAAGACCTTTGAGGACGGCTCGGTGGCGACGTATGTGGAGGGAAGGCTCGTTTTGATAACCCTGCCGGATGGGGCACAGTTGCGTTCCCCGGTGGTTGCGGAGGAGAACCGGTTGACCGGCGGCTGGTTGGTGAGCCCAGAAGGAACTACGACCTATCTGGAAGCAGGCGCAGCCGTTTGGAGCAAGGATCACTTAGGTACCGTGACCTGGTACTTCCCGGATGGATACACGGAGGCGATTCGGACGGCTGCCGGTGCCTTGGCCTGTTACGCCTACCGGCTGGATGCGGAAGGGAAGGTGGAAGCGGTTCTGGTTACGGAAACCGACCTCAGCACCTTGCTCGATCCTGATGGCCGGCCGCTGGTTCAGGTCAAGGCCGACGGCACCAAGCTTACCTTTGTCCAGGGCCGATTAAGCCGCATCGACCGGCCAGGCCAGGCCCCTATCCTTTATATGGAAACCACTCAGGCGGATGGAACTTTGGTGAGCGAGCGCCCCGCTTCCACCCAGGCCGACTTCCCCTTGCGGTTTGTCTATGGCTCCAATGGAACGGTGAAAGAGGTGACCCAGGCCGACGGGACCGTGGTTCGATTTAAAGATGGAATTCCTGTTGAGTCGGTTGCCCCCGATGGAACCCAAACGGCCATTTCCGCTGAACAGGGCAGGGAGATTCTGAAATCCCTTTCCATCGTTCGTTCGGGGGTCACTCGGATCTACAACCAGAAGGGCGTCTTAACCAACCTCACCCTTCCCGACAGGACGACCCTCGATCTGGACGGTGAGACCCTCAAAGCCCTGCACCTTCCAGATGGGACCACCATCACGGATGGAGTGTTTGACGATCAAAGCCGTCTGGTGAGCGGCCTGGTGAAGCTGCCGGACGGCCGGACGATTCGGTATTCAGAAGGCCAACCGGTCGAGGGTAAGCTGCTGGATGGGACCGTCATTGCCTACACGGCTGGCCAACCGAGCCGACTGACTTTACCCGATGGCTCGGTTTACGATCTCTCTCGCCAGAGGAGCGAGCCCCCTCCAGCACCTGCCCAACCTGTACCTACCCAACCCACCAGTCAGCCGGTGGTGGGGCAGAGCTATTCTTTTGAAGCTCCTGTTGTGGCTCACCGGGATGCGGTGATTGACAGAAATCATGCGAAATTTGGACCCGGCAGCGCCCGCTTCCACGGGGCTCAAAACCCCACCGACCACGACAGCGACTACCTGATGGTGCCCGGCAGCCCGGCCTTGGACCTGGGCGCCCAGGACTTCTCCATCTCCACTTGGATCAACCTCAACCGGGAGGGTAACGGCAACGCCATCCTCTCCAAGAGCGGCTGGGCCTGGGTGGTTTGGCACTCGGGCATGCAGCTCCGAAAAGCCCCAGGCGAGTCCTACACGGTCCCCTTCCAGGAGGTCCAGCCCGGCACCTGGCACCAGGTGGGAGTCTCCCGTCAGGGAAGCACCCTCTCCTTCTTCTTGGACGGCAACCTCCTTCGAACCTTTGACATCGGCACCACCCCCCTCTCCGAAAGCCCCTCCGAGACTCTCTACATCGGAATCGCCGAGCGAAGCGCCAATGCCAACTTTGACGGGTTGATGGATGAGCTGCACCTGACCATCCGCAACGCCACCGCCCTCCTGCTCCACTTCGACGGCGTAGAGACCCTCACCACCCGAGACTCCCAGGGCAGCGTTATCCGCGAGGAGCGCCTGGATGCCCAAGGCAACGTCACCTTGGTCCGGGAGCGCCAACCCGAGACCGCCAACCAGGGCTTCGGCAGCGAGATCACCCTGAATGGCAACACCCATCTCGACGCCTCCAACGCCAAATTCGGCCGCTCCTCCGTTTACTTTGACGGGCAGAACGACTCTCTCCGGATTCCTGACTCCGCAGACTGGGATTTTGGTACAGGGGACTTTACCATCGACTTCTGGGCCCAACTCCAGAATCCTAATTTGTCCCAGCGCTTCTTCAGTCGCAATGGGGATGAATTCTCGCTTCGCTGGAACGCCCCCAACCAGAAGCTCGAACTCCTCATTCAGGGCCATGTCAGGTTTTCTGCGACCTGGAACCACCCCACCACTTGGTCTCACCTGGCCATCGTTCGTCAGGCAGAACGATTCAAGCTTTATCTCGATGGTTCGCTCAATGACGGCCCCAGACCCGAGCCCCTCAACCTTCAGGGGAACGAGGGATTCCTCCTTGGCGTGTCCGAGGACGGCTCCGAATCACTTCACGGGTGGCTTGACGAATTCCGGATCTCGAAAGGCCTCGCCCGCTGGACCGCCAATCGGTTCTCTCCTCCCACCGTTGAATCCGTTCCCGACCCCTACACCCAGCTCCTCTTACATCTGGATGGAACGAGGTACGAGGAGCGAAGGATTTCCGGCTCTTCTGGAGCGCAAGCCCCGGCTCCCGTTGTCGATGAACGTCTATGGGTCGCTGCCTTGGTTTCTGAACCTTCCAGTGGAAGTTTGACCCAGCTTGTTTACTCCTACGAGTGGGTTCTTCAAGAGGCCACCAGAGGTGATGGAGCCAAGCTCCTATACACTCTCATTGCGAGCCGCCAAAGTTCTGTAGCGGAGAAGCAATCTCGCCTTACCACTCTTACTCAACCTGATGGCACCAGGATCACCTATACCTACGATGCCGAAGGACGCCTCAGCTCGACCCTGGCCGTGGGTACGAACTCAACCCAACCCCCCATCCGCACCGAATACGCCTACGACAAGATCCGCCGCGTTCTTAAGGGGTCTGACCCCGCGGGGTCAGACCCCCCATGGTCTTTGGTTTTTGACTATTCCTACGAGTTCGAGCCCGATGGGACCGAGATCACCGCGATCAAGGAAGTGGCCACCGGCCTGGTCAAGCGATACAAGGACGGACTCCTTATTTCCCAAACCGACCCGGATGGCGCCGTCACCCTCTACGAATACACAACGAATCCGGAAGGCGTTTCTGATCCCCTTCAGACGGCGATCGCGTATCTGTCCAATCTCTTGCAAGGGTCTGCTGCCTTTTACGATAAGAACAGAAGGGTTCAGAAGATCATTCGGATGGACGGCTCCATCATCACCGACATCCTGTTTAACTCCGACGGCTCCCTTCAAAGGGCAACGCTCCTCACGTTGGCCGGCGTAAGAAGACTTTTTGATGCCCAACACCTCCTAGAAGAGATATTCCCCGATGGCACCCGTTACTTCTACCAGGAGGGGAAACTTTCCAGAATTGTGACGGCTGGTGGCAAGGAGCTTTCTGTTACTCTGATCGATCAGACCGGCACAGGGCTCCAGTACCATCTTGTTGACCAAGGGGGAACGATCTTCAGGTACGACTCGGAAGGAAACTTTGTCAGCTCCACGATCACCATCCGAGACGAGTACGGGGTGTTTCGCCAAGAGACTCGGGATAAGGGAGGCCGCCTCATCCACCTGAAGGAACGTACCGGCAAGACCGAGAACCTTGCCCTCGGTAAGAGTGCCACGGCCAGCACGTTCTACAACGGCGGCAATCCCGTCTCGGCTGCCGTGGACGGCAGGCCGAACACCGGCTGGCTTTCGAGCTACAATTCCGCTCCTAACTGGTATCAACTGGATTTCGGCTCCGTCCAAAAAATCAGCGAGATCCGTATCAACTCAAGTTACCCTGGAAACCCCGGCTACGCCCTAGATACCTTCCGGCTTGAAATCACAGAAGACGATCCGTCCTCCGCCAGCGCCAATTGGCGGGAGGTCACCTATCAGACCAATGCTTGGGGCAGGACTCTGTGGAATTTCCAATTTCCTGAGATAAACACCCGGGGAATTCGCCTGCGGGACATGACCGCAAAGCAACCGGATGGCACGACACCCTACCTGTATGCGATGATCGCCGAACTTGAGGCGTATGGATTCATCTACACCGAGCAGACCACCACCTACTCCACCGAAGGGAACCTCGCCGTCACCACCACCACCGACTCCCTCGGCCTCGTCAAACAGGAGAAGCGGGACAGTCAGGGAAGAGTGGTTTACGTGAAAGAACGCAAGCCGGAGGGAAATTCCGGTTTCGGCGCCGGGGTGACGGTGAAGGGCGATGCCAAGGTCGATACCGCCCAATCCAAGCTCGGCGGCGCCTCCGCCCGCTTTGACGGGTCAGGCGATTATCTCTCCATTCCCAACAGCCAGGACTTCAACTTTGGCACAGGGGATTTTACCATTGATATGTGGGTTAAGTTTAATGATGCAACAGGTCCACAAACTTTCCGTGGCTACAATGGCGATGATGACTTCTCTCTTAAAAAAGAGGCGAATGGTAATTTTGCTGTTTACATTGGTGGAGTAGCTAAAGTTGAAACCACATGGAATCCATCTACTAACGTTTGGTATCACGTGGCCATGGCTCGCTCTGGAACAAACGTTAAGGGTTTTATTAATGGCATAAAGGGAACTGATGGTACAGATAGTTTTAACATTACGGATACAGGGGCTTTAATTATAGGATCTAGGTCTTTAGCGCAGCCGCAGTATTTTAATGGCTGGGTCGATGAACTGCGGGTTTCCAAAGGCATCGCACGGTGGACTTCGAATTTCACGCCGCCCGCGGCCGAATACACCGAAGACAGCAACACCAAACTTCTCCTTCATTTCAATGGGGCGAAGTATGAAGAACAATCCACCACCTACGAAAACGATTCCCAAGGCAACACCGTCATCACCGCGACCGACTCCCTCGGCCTCGTCAAACAGGAGAAGCGGGACAGTCAGGGAAGAGTGGTTTACGTGAAAGAACGCAAGCCGGAGGGAAATTCCGGTTTCGGCG
>CAYJSX010000097.1:0-5741 GCA_964372575.1 uncultured Planctomycetia bacterium | reverse complement strand
CATCAGGCCGTGGTTCACCCCCACGAGCCTCCGACGGGTGCAGTGCCGGCAGTACATGGCGCACTGCTCGGTCACCAGGAAGAGGACCCGGTCTGGGTAGCGGTGAACCAAGCCCGGTACCGGCATGCTGCCGTCTTCTCCGCAGGGGTCCAACAGGTCGTTGGCCCCGATGTAAAACTCGTCGGTCACGGGCACGGCCTGGCGCCGGATGGGGCATCCGGGATCGTCCGGGTCCATCAGGCTCGCCCAGTAGGGGGGAATGGCCATCACGAGCCGGCCCTCCCTTTTGGAAACCGCCTCTTCCTCTTCGGGCGTCAGGTGAATCACCGCCTTGAGCTGCTCAACCGTGTAGATCCGATTGCGCAGCTGCCAATGCCAGTCCTCCCATTCTTCGGAAGAAACATCCTTCCAGAGTTTGAAGCGGCGGTAACTATCGTCCAAGGTTCTCCTCCTTAGGATCTATCCCCCGGGTGGGAACCTTCTCCTCTTGCCTCGCCTTAAGGTTGTCGAAGGGTGCCTGTTTAGAAGAACCCCGCGCGGTTCCGTTGCCGGCTGCGCGGACAGGCCTGGGAGCGACGGCGCCAGGAGCAACCTTTAGCTTACCCGGGGATAGGTGCGCCTTTGCGCCCGAGTCGGGGAGCGATCGAGGGGCTCGAGCCTTGGCGCTGGGTCTGTTTTCTGGGGATGAGGAATGAAGGGATGGGTTGAGTCGAGCCCAAGAGCGTTCAAAGGCAAACCCCAAGATGCGGTGGATCAAGGCCTCGTACGAGATCCCTGTCGCAGCAGCCATGATGGGATAGTTGGACTCGATGGGATCGAGCCCTGGGAGGGGGTTCACCTCCAACACAAAGGGGATGCCGTCTGACGAGAGCCGGATGTCCACTCGGGAAAAGTCCCTGCAGGCGAGCGCCTGGGCCGCCTTCAAGGCGACACCGCCAACCGCCTGGGTCTTCTCCGGGCCGATGCGGGCCGGGCAGAAGAAGCGGGGGTTCAGGTGCTGTCTCTCGTCCCCCTGGAATTCCTTCATCCGCCAGGAGTAAAAGGACTCCCCGGAGGGCTGGCAGTTGGAGAAATCAATCTCCAAAATAGGGAGGATACCATCGGGGCCCAAGATCCCGACCGTCAGCTCGGTCCCCTCGATGAACTCCTCCACCAGGACCTCCTGGTGATATCTCCGGTAGACCTCGGCGACCTGACGGTAAAGCGCCTCCTCGTTCCACACCACACTGGAGGCCCAGATTCCTTTGGCGGAGCCCTCTCGGTTGGGCTTGACGATCAAGGGAAAATGGAGCCGCTTGTCCAGCGCCTCGCCGGCAAGAGAAAAGAGCTGAAAGTTGGGGGTCGGGATCCCCAGGGCCTTGAAGACCAGCTTGGAGCGGTACTTGTCGAGGGCCAGGGTCAGGGCCAGGGCCCCGGAGCCGGTGTAAGGAATCTCGAGGAGCTCCAAGAGGGCCGGGACCCGGGCCTCTCTCGCTTCTCCCTCAAAGCCCTCGGCAATGTTGAAGACGCAGTCCACCGGGTGATCCGCCAGCCACTGGGCGAGCTGCCCATCCGCCTCCACCGGAAGGACGGTGTGACCGCCGCTGGCAAGGGCATCGGCGATGGCCTGCACCGTCTTGGCGCTGTCGCATTCAGAAAAATAATCCTCCGGCAGACTGCTCGAGGGGGCAGCGAGCTTCAGATTGTGGACGAGGGCCACGCGCAGGCTCATCGGCGGCTGCCCTGGATGGCTGCAACATCGCGTGCCAGTTTCTTGGAAGTCAGGCCATGCCGCTTGACCGCTAACTCCAGGATGCGGCCGATCATCTCCGGATAGGTGAGCCCCAAATGTTGGGCCACCGACATGAAGACATCCTCGGTAGACAGGGAGGGCAGAGGGTTGATCTCCAGAACATAGGGGTTGCCCCTCTCGTCCACTCGGAAATCGACCCGCCCAAAATCCAGGCAGTCAACCGCCCGATAGGTCCTGACGGCCAGCTCCTTAAGACGTTCTCTCATGGCATTGGGAATCTCGGCCGGACACAAATAATCCAAACCGGCGGCAATCCGGGAGAAGGTGTAGAAGAGATTCCCCAGCTCGGTACGGCCTTCAATCCGGATCTGGACGACCGGCAGGGCCTCCGGGGGGTCGTTGCCCACCACCGCCACGGTGAATTCTCTGCCGGCGATAAATTCCTCGACCAGTGCTGGCTGATGGTAGGCTTGAACGATCCAAGCCGCTTGGGCCCTCAGGGAGGCCGTGTCGTGGACGAGCGACCGCTCGGAGAGCCCTTTGCTGGAACCCTCACAGCGGGGTTTGACAATGAGGGGAAAGGCAAGATCGGCCGGCACTGGATCGTGGGGCTGAGCGATCTCGAAGAAGCGCGGCGTGGGAATTCCATCGGCCAGGAGGATCTTCTTCGTCATCAGCTTGTCCAGCGTCAAGGCCTGGGTGAGCCCATCCGACCCGACATAGGGGATGCCCTTCATCTCCAGAAGGATCGGTACCTGGGCTTCCCGGTTGCGGCCGGAGCGCCCTTCCGCGATGTTGAAAACGAGGTCGACCTCCAACCGGTCCAGCGCCGAAAGGAGCTTCTCGGCAGAGCCGATGGGAACCACCCGGTGGCCTAGCGTGGTTAAGGCATCGGTGATCACCGCCACCGTGTCGGGGTGGTCAAACTCAGCGTTCGCGTCCTGAGGGTCGCCCGGATAGAAGACGTAATCCGTCTTGAGGTCGAACGTCATGCCGATGGTCATCGGATGATGAAAACAAAAAAAAGGGGCCCCCGCGTTGGGAAGCCCCTCTTTTGTCCTAACGTCGTATGCAACGGGTGGGAGGCCGACTACCTCCCACGAATCTTGTCTAGAAAGTCGGCTACCGCCCTGCCGGCGATGTCCTTGCACCCCAAGCCGAAGGCCAGCGCGAATCCAAAACTGACCGCCGCCAGAACAACGGTGAAGGTGGCCTGGACGATGATCGAGCTGAAGAACTTCTCCACGGCGACCACCACCGCGAAGATGATCACCACTACTCTCGAGATCTGGCCGAGGCCCTTGGCCTGGGAGATTCCCGCGTTGGCGGCCGCCGTCTGCACGATCCCGCCGACCAGGGTCGAGAAGAAAAGCCCCAGGACCAGCACGATGATGCCAGCCATCACGCTGGGCACATAGCCCAAGACCTTCTCCAGCAGCTCCGCCGCTATCGTCAACCCCAAGGCGTTCAGGGCGGCCAGGAATGTGGCCAGGATCACGAGCCAGTAGAGGAAAACCCCGAGCAACTCAGAGAGGGAGTACTTGATCTCTCCCTTCTTCAAGATCTCGGAGATGCGAGCCGTATGAGCCAAATCGTCTAGGCGGATGGCCTTCAAGGCCGCCACCAACAGACGCTGCAGCCACCCCGCAACCAGCCATCCGACCACCAGGATGACCACTACACCCAGCAGAGTCGGAAGGAAGTTGCCCACCCGAGTGAAAACCGCTTTCGCGGACTCTGTTGCTGCCTGCGCTATCCAGTTCATCGACCCTCCTTCTCGTTACCTCTACCTTCGGGAGCTTAAAGGCAGATGCCCTTCTTTTAAACCCACCTCAAGCGCCCCAAAATATTACGGGAGAATAACATGTGACCTTTCGGTTGTCAAGGGGCATCCGTACGTGTAAGATCAGAGGGGAAAATTTTTTAAACGCCATGGCAAAACTCGTTCTGGTACGGCACGGACAGTCCCAGTGGAACCTGGAGAATCGCTTCACGGGCTGGGTGGACGTCGCACTGAACGATCTGGGACGCCAGGAGGCGCGAAAGGCCGGCCAGGCGCTGCGGGGGTTGGCTATTCTTTTCGACATCGCGTATACCTCGGTCCTCGTGAGGGCTCAAGAGACGCTCGCCATCATCCTCTCGATCCTCCAGCAGGAAAAGATCCCCATCGTGAAGGACGCGGCCCTCAACGAGAGACATTACGGCCAGCTTCAGGGGCTCAACAAGGATGAGATGAGGAAGAAATTCGGCGAGGAACAGGTAAGGCTCTGGAGGAGAAGCTACGACGCGGCCCCGCCCGAGGGGGAGTCGCTCAAAGACACCGCCGCCAGGACCCTGCCCTTCTTCGAATCCCGAATCCTGAAGGATCTCGAGGCCGAAAAGAACGTGTTGGTGGCCGCGCACGGAAACTCCCTTCGCTCCATCGTCATGGCTCTGGACCAACTCTCGAAAGAAGGGGTGGTCTCTCTGGAGATTCCCACCGGGATACCGATCCTCTACGAGATCGATTCGAACGGGAAGGTCCTTCGAAAGGAAATCCTGAAGGTCTAGGGGCTAGAGAACCTCTTTGGCCAAGCAATAGAGGTACTGCTGGGCCCAACCGCAGCGTCTTCCAAAATGCTTGAGGGCGAAGGCCCGGATCTTTCGATCGCTGACCCTTCGGCCCCGAAAATACCAGCGGCGCATGGCCCTTCCGATCCAGACATCCACAGGAAAGGCCTCCTGTCTCTGATAGGCAAAGAGCATCACGCATTCCGCCACCTTCTCGCCCACCCCCAGCACAGCGAGCAGGGCGCGCCGAAGGCCTTCTCCCTCAAGGCCTCTTAAGCCCTCGAGATCGACCTTTCCCTGGGCCACGGCAGCCGCGGCCAGCTTCAGGTACGGCGCCCGAAATCCCAAGCCGCAATTTCGCAAGGCCCTTTCTGAAGCCCTGGCCAAGACCTCTGGCCTTGGGAACCGGTGGGTGGCGGTCCTGAAGCGGTCCTCAGGGGATGTGCCGAAGCGCTGGGCCAAACGATCCAACATCCCCTTCAAGCGCGGGATGTTATTAAAGGAAGAGAGGATAAAGCTCGCCAGGCATTCCCAGGGCTCCTGGCGGACCAGCCGCAGGCCGTGAAAACGGTTAAGGGCCGAATGGACGATCGGGTCAACATCGATTTCGCAAAGGAGGCGAGGGAGGTTGACATCCAGTGAGAAAAAATGACGGATCTCGCCGGCCGAGGTTCCCCGCCAGATGACCCGATCCCCCTTTTGGGCGAGCTCAACCCAATGGCCGTTGATCCAACCCTCAAAGCCTCCGGCAGCCCTTTTGCGCCAGCGAAAGAGCTGCCCAGAGGCCAGGGTCGTCTCCAGGCTGAAGGGAAGGCAGGTTAAATCTTGGGAAGGACGATCGCCTGCTGCTTCTGGTACTTGCCTTTTCGGTCGGCGTAGGAAACGTCGCATGGGGCACTAGAGGCGAAGAAGAGGACCTGCGCGATCCCTTCGTTGGCGTAGATCTTGGCCGGCAGCGGGGTGGTGTTGGAGATCTCCAGAACAGCAAAGCCTTCCCATTCGGGCTCGAAGGGAGTCACATTCACAATGATCCCGCACCGCGCGTAGGTGGACTTTCCCGTGGTGAGTGTGAGGACATTTCGGGGAATTTTGAAATACTCCACCGTGCGGGCCAGGGCGAAGGAGTTGGGAGGGATCGTGCAGGCAGGGCCCTTGAAGTCGACGAAGGAGCGCTCATCAAAGGCCTTGGGATCCACCACCGTGTTCCAGACGTTGGTGAAGACCTTGAACTCATCGGCCACCCGGATGTCGTAGCCCATGGAAGACAGGCCCCAGGAGATCACCCCCTGGGAGTTGAGGTGAGGGCTGAAGGGTCGGATCATGTCGTACCGCTCGACGTACTCCTTGATCTCCCGGTCGGTGAGAAGCTTGCCCCCTCCTAATCGGGAGGGTGCGGGTGGGGATGGCGACTTGCGGGTGCCGCGGGTGGCGGTGGTTGGCATACCCTTTTCTCCTTGTC
>CAYJSX010000096.1:0-5765 GCA_964372575.1 uncultured Planctomycetia bacterium | reverse complement strand
GAGGTTCGGGGCGAGGTGTACATGCCCCGCCCGGCCTTCGAGACCTTAAACCGGGCCCGAAAGAAACAGGGGGAGACCCTCTTTGCCAATCCCCGGAACGCCGCCGCCGGCAGTCTCAAGCAGCTCGATCCGAGGGTCGTGGCAGAGCGCCACCTCTCGATCTTCTGCTATGGGGTGGGGGCGGTGGAGGGAGGGAGCTTTAAGGCGCAGACCGAGGTGCTGCAGTTTTTACAGGCGGCCGGCTTGCGGGTTAATCCCCATCAACAACGGTGCGATTCGATCGAAGAGGTGATAGATTACTGCAACCGGTGGGAGCCCAAGCGGAAGTCGCTGGAGTACGACATCGACGGCATGGTCGTCAAGGTGGACGACCTCGAGAAGCAGCGCAGGCTTGGGCTAACAGCCAAGAGCCCCCGCTACATGATTGCCTACAAGTTCCCGGCCGAACGGGCCGAAACCCGCCTCGTAAAAATCGAGGTGAATGTCGGCAGGACCGGTACCCTCACCCCGGTCGCCATCTTAAAGCCGGTCTTCATTGCCGGCACCACAGTCAGCCGGGCCTCGCTGCACAACGAGGATGAGATCAGGCGCAAGGATGTGCGGGTGAGCGACCACGTCATCATTGAGAAGGCCGGTGAGATCATCCCGCAAGTGGTGGAGGTGGTGAAACCCAAGCGGACCGGGCGGGAGAAGGTCTTCCGCATGCCCCGCCGCTGCCCGGTTTGTGGAGGCAAGGTGGTGCGGGATGAAGAAGAGGTGGCCCTTCGGTGCACCTCCTTGGGCTGCCCGGCACAGCTTAAGGAGCGCCTGGCCCACTTTGCGCAACGTTCGGCCATGGACATCGAGGGGCTGGGCGATGTGATGGCCCGGCAGCTGGTCGCCCAGGGGCTGGTGAAGGACTGCGGCGACGTCTTTGGGCTCACCCCAGAGAAGATTCTTTCGTTGGAGAGGATGGCCGATAAATCGGCGCAGAATCTCTTGGTCGGCATCGAGGCCTCCAAAGGCAGGGGCCTGGCCCGGCTTCTGTTTGGTTTAGGGATCAGGCACGTGGGGTCAGCCAGCGCCGAGGCCCTGGCACGCCATTTTGGTTCCATGGATAAACTGGCCATGGCCTCTCTGGAAGAGTTAACCGAGCTTCCGGAGGTGGGCCCGGTGATGGCCGCTTCCATCCGTGAATTTTTCAAGAGCCCGGCCAACCTCCGTGTTCTGGAGAAGCTCAAGGGGGCCGGTGTCAACATGGAGGAAGCCCAGCCGACCCTCGTCTCCAAGCGTCTTTCCGGTCAGACCGTGGTGTTCACCGGTGAGCTCTCCGGAATGAGCCGGAACGAGGCCGAGGCATTGGTTCGAGCCCACGGCGGGCTGGTTGGTTCCAGCGTCACCCAGAAGACCACCCTGGTGGTCACGGGTGCCTCCGCGGGCTCCAAGCTTCAGAAGGCCAGGGCCCTGGGGGTAAGGGTGGTGGACGAGGCCGAATTTAAAAAGTTCCTTAGGGGGGAAGGATGAGCCTCCAGCGGGCGGTTAGCTGTTTGCTTATCGCTGCTTTGGTGGCGGGCTGCTCTCCCCAATGGAGGAAGAAATTCGTCCGCAAGCACAAGCAGGCCAAGCCCCCTGAAGCGATCCTGGTTCTCCAAACCGATGCCGAGGCGACCTATCCGCCCGCCATTCGCTACCAGGAGCATTTTGCCCTCTGGAAGGCGTGGCATTCGGGCCTGCTGGATACCTACGGCGAGATCCGGAAGCGGGATGTCCGCTACTTAAACGGAACGATCGGCGAGCTCAAGGCGATGGCCGAACTCCTGACCGGCCCTCCGGCCGAGCGGGTGCAGAAGATCTTGATCGAGCTCAACAGCGTCCAAAGGGGCTGGGCCACCGCCCCTGAGCCCTGGAACCCCCCACCCTCTTTCCGGGTTCGCCTGGAGCGGCTTGAGCGTCAAATCGATCGTGAGCTGCACTACTCGAAGGTGGAGGAGTGGGTTCCCCCTGGGACGAGCGAATCGAGCAAGCGCTGAGCTTCCTGAACCTCGAGCGGGCCTTGGCGGCCAACACGATCGCCGCCTACAGCCGGGATCTGCGCCAGTTTTCCGACGGGCTCAAACCCTCTAAGCCCCCCACCGAAATCACCCGAAGCGACATTCTGAATTACCTCTTGCGGCTTAAAGAGAACCGCCTGGCCGCTTCCTCCATCGCCAGGAAGCTCGTGGCGATCAAGGTCTTCTTCCGCTTCCTCTTTTCTCAAGGGGCCCTCCGAAGCGATCCGGCCACCCTCATTGAAACACCGCGGCTCTGGAAGGGCCTGCCGGAAGTCCTCCAGCTCGAGGAGGTAAACCGCCTTC
Source organism: uncultured Planctomycetia bacterium (assembly GCA_964372575.1). Taxonomy (GTDB): domain Bacteria; phylum Omnitrophota; class Gorgyraeia; order 1-14-0-20-64-10; family 1-14-0-20-64-10; genus JACOVG01. The sequence goes on along the minus strand of CAYJSX010000096.1, from coordinate 3,432 downwards.
TTCAGTCCGCCACAGGAAGAAACGGCAAGGGAATCCGGGATCGGGCGATCCTGGAGCTCCTCTATGCCACCGGCCTTCGGGTCTCTGAGGCGGCTGGCCTTAAACTTTCCGAACTCAACCAGGAGGCCGGCTTTCTTCGGTGCCGAGGCAAGGGGGGAAGGGAGCGGGTGGTTCCGGTGGGGCGCCAGGCGCTGGCCTGGCTCGACCGCTACTTGACCAAGGTCCGTTCCACCCTCAAGACCCAAGCGCCCGAGCTTTTCCTCAACCGCTTTGGAAAGTCTCTCTCGCGCCAGTCGATCTGGATCCTGATCAAGCGCAGCGCCCTCGCGGCCAAGATCAAAAAGGAAGTTAGCCCCCACACCCTGCGCCACTCCTTCGCCACCCACATGCTCGAGCGGGGTGCCGACCTTCGGGTGGTCCAGGAGCTTTTGGGCCACGCCTCGATCGCCACGACCCAAATCTACACCCATGTGGACCGGGCGAGACTCAAGGCGATCCATGCAAAGTTTCACCCGCGGGCTTAACGAGCCACTGAATTTTCCTATCAAGGGAGAGCACCTCTGTCCAACGTAATCGTGCCGGCAGACTCCTATGCTGGACGTTCAACGGTCGTGGCTCGTTCTGAGGGTGAAACCACTGCCTGGTTTCCCCCTCAGTGCTCCCCCATCCGGCAAAAGCAAATGGTCTCATTGGGGAGGATTTCCCATCCCCCCCAACACCCCCCTCTTCCAAAGGAACGGGCCACTGCTTCCGTCCAAGGTCTTCTCACCCATCGTGGCCCGTTAAGCGTACGCTAACTTTCTGTTGAATTTTCCCTAGGCTGCCGGTAAGCTGTTCTTCTCTTTCCGATGAAGCCGTTTTTAACGTTTCCAATTCGCTGCCTTGCTGGCCTGCTCGCCCTCACGCTGGCCTTTCCGATCCCTCCTGTCTACGCCTTGAGAAGACAAGCCCCACCAGAGGGGGCGGGACTCGAGGAGCTTACGGTTGCCCTTAAGAAGGCAGCCCTTTGGGCTGGATTAATCCGGGAAAGGACAGAAGAAGACAAACTTATAGATAGCTGGCTTGAACGGTTGGACAGAGAACTTAGCCAGTTCAAGGTAAGGATCAATTCAACGCGGCTCTCCCTCAAGAGTAAAGATCAGCGGTTTACCAAAACGCTCTATGGCTTTGTTCGTGAAGCCAGTGACACCTGTCATTTAATCTTGGAGCAAGCCGGGGAGGCGGCGAAGACTCTAAAGGGAAAGCCCCAAAAGAGATTTATCCGAGGATTGGAGAAAAGGAAAAAGAGGTTAGAGGACCTTCTCAAAAAGAAAAGAAAATTAAGTTCCAAAATCAAAGTCTCACTTCCCGACCTTGAAAAGCCAGAGACCCATGAGATACCTTCCATTCAACTCATTCGGCTTCCTGTGGGATGGAAGGAGTGGTTTTTTGAAGAACCTTTGTCCTGGAAGGGACGCGTACTCATTTTAATTCTTCTTGGGTTATCTGCCCACCATGCCTTGAGTCAACATCAGCAGACGAGGGCCTTGGAATTACTCAATCGCCCCATCCATCTCCGAGGCTTCGGCGAGAGCCAAGGGCAGGCAGGGGTATCTTGGAAACTGGCCAAGTCACCCGAAGAGTTAGCTCTTCTGGGGATCCCCGAAGGCAAAGAGGCGCAGTGGTATTGGGAGAACAAGACGAGTCTTTATTGGCTTGTCGTGAAAGATTTCAAGACCATGCAAGAATCGCTGGCCCATCTAACCCGATATGCCCAAGAAAAGGGGGTTAGGGCACCGTCGGGCGCCCTCTTTTTTCCGCTGGCGACCTTCGAAGAGGCGTTCAACGATTGGTCGTATGCCCAACAGGGTACGGGAGGGGATAAGCTGAGGAGCGATCTCGTGGCTATGAATTTGATCATAGAAGATGAAAAGGGTCGTTTCCGCACCGCCCATCATGGATCAGGCGCTGTGGTGATCGTGCCGCATGTCGAGGGAAGCAAGGCTACCCATGGACGTACCAAGGCAGAGATTCCCTCTGAGTTCTCGAGCACCAGCCAACCGCCCAAAGGGCTTTCGCCCGACGCCGGCCTGGAGGAGAGGGAACTCATCTTTATGAAAAGCGATTGGGATCGAAGCAACACGACTCCGAAACTCCTTAGGGTTGATTGGAACGGCTTGAAGCGCCTGACCGAGCGTGGATCTCAACCTACCATTCTGCCGACATACCCTTGGGGGTTTACCTTAAAGAGGGATTCAGAGGGTAAACCCCTTCCGATCCTTCAGACCCTACAGGGATCCTTGGCCTATGGACTTTCCCTCTGGGAGTCTGCCTTCCCTTTTGAGGCGGAAACCCCAGAACAGCTTCTCACCAAGCCTTTGACCTGGGTGTGGACAGGTTCCATTCCGGAATCGTGGCTTTCAGGAGAGGAAGATTCAAAAATCATATCCCCCCGTCGTTTTTTCAGCCGAGCGGACTTGCCTCCTTGGCAGGTTCAGGTGGAAAAGCGGAAAGGCCAGTACGAACCGTATCAGAAACTGATTTTTTCTATAGGGCGAGAAGGCTTGGAGCAGCCGCTTGAGATTTCCTTGGGGGATGACCTCCATCGCGAGGGGGAAGTTTGGCTCGCTGGTCGGAGGGAGGGTGAAGAGGAATTACAGCTTTTTGCGCACGTCCAAACGCCAGGGTGGGCCGACTCCCAGCTCGCTAAGGCCAAGGTGATGTGGGATGGGAAGAGCATCCGCCAGGTTGGAAAGACGGATTCAAGATCTCTCGATCAGTTCGGGAAGCGACTGATCGGTCTGTGGGTCGATCCTACAGGGAGACTATGGACTTATCGGTGGGAAGCTGGCCACGAAGGCCCCGTGCGGATTCCGCCTCCATCTCCTGCCGGGCTGGAGGAGGGCGTTGAGGAGTTAGAGGCACAGGCTTTGAAGGAATATCTGGGAGGGAACGTTCAGGCTGCGCGAAAGAGCATACAAGGAATCCTCAGAGACGTTCTTTTCGATAAATATCCGGTAGGCAGAGGCGTTTATGCTGCTGTCATGTTGGAGGAATGGCTTGGAGAGCTGAACGATGCGGAATTGGAAAAGGAGACGAAGGGTGCCCTCGACATGTGGGAGAAGACAGAGGGGAGCATGAAAGGCAAGCAACGCTCTGATTCCATCGAAATCTTGGAAAAGATGATGGGTCGAATTAATGGACAGAAATCCAACGCCTCCGAGGGGCTGCCTTTGGAACCTCTGAAATTTCTAGACCTTGTTGCTAAATTCAAGGAGAGGTTGGAGAAAAGGGATAAGGCGAATAGGGCGCTTCGGGGAATGGTCATCGATGCCCTCCACAAGCTTGAGCTGGGACCGTTTCTGGAGATTCCATTGGAAGAGACTTCCTCGGGAGATGGCATCCAAGCGGTCCTCTCTGCGCCAGAACGTCCATTTACCGTCGAGGGTCCCT
>CAYJSX010000095.1:0-5793 GCA_964372575.1 uncultured Planctomycetia bacterium | reverse complement strand
GCTACGGCGGTCGCGCCGTGGTGGACGGGGTGAACCTGACCGTGCGTCGAGGCGAGATCGTGGGCCTTTTGGGACCCAACGGGGCCGGCAAGACCACCTGCTTTTACATGGTGGTGGGCCTGATCCCGCCGGAGGGGGGCCTCATCCGCTTTAAGGGAAGCGACATCACCCGGCTTCCGATGCACCTAAGGGCCCGAACCGGCGTGGGGTATCTCGCTCAGGAGCCCTCGATCTTCCGCAAGCTCACCGTGGCGGAGAACATCCTGGCGATCTTGGAGACGCTCCCCTTAAGCGCTCAAGCCCGAGGAGCTCGGCTGCGCGGGCTCCTCGATGAGCTGGGGATCGGCCACCTCGCCCGATCGCGGGCAGACACCCTCTCCGGGGGCGAGCGCAGGCGCCTGGAGATCACCCGCGCCTTGGCCACCGAGCCGACCCTGCTTCTTTTGGATGAGCCCTTTTCCGGGATCGATCCGATCGCCGTGGCCGAGTGCCAGGAGATCATTCGGGGACTCAAGGCGAAGGGCCTGGGGATTCTGCTCACCGATCACAGCGTTCGGGAGGCCCTCTCCATCACCGACCGGGCCTACCTGATGGCCGAGGGAAAGGTCTTGATCTCGGGCGGGGCCCAAGAGCTGATCGGCGACGCCCGGGCGCGGGAGATTTATCTCGGGCCCAAGTTCCGGATGTAGACGCGTGCAGATTGCGATAACCGGCCGGCACATCGAGGTTCCGGACAATTTGGAGGAGCTGCTCTCGGCCAAGCTGGAGCGGCTCAACCGCTATGACCAGAAGCTGATCTCGCTGCACGCGATCTTCAGCAAGGAAAAGTACTTCTACACGGCGGAGTTCACCCTGGCGGCCAAGGGACTCACCCTGGCGGCCAAGGCCGTCAGTCCCGTTGACCTGCTGACCTGCGCCGAGATGGCCCTCGCCAAGCTCAAGCACCAGCTGGTCTCGCGGGAGAAGAAGCGGGTCGAGCGCCGCCGGAGGGTTTCCCATCGACCTTAAAGGGGGGTCAGTGGACATGGCCGTTAACGCGAAGCTTAAAGAGATCTCTTCCTGCCAGAAAGAGCTGCAGGTAGAGATTCCCCCTGCCGAGGTCCAGCAGGAAGAGGAGGCGGTCTACCGGGAGCTCAAAAAGGTGGCTCGGGTTCCTGGGTTCCGACCCGGCTTTGCCCCGAGGGATCTGCTGGAACGCTACCATGGGGACAAGGCCCGCCAGGAGCTGATCGAGCGGCTGGTCCACCGCTCCTTAAACGAAGCCCTTGAGGCGCAGGGGCCGCTGGACCTGGTCGGCAGGCCGGTCGTCTCCGACATCAAGTTTCCATTGCAAGAGGGAGGCCTCTCGTACGTGGCCAAGCTGGAGGTGTTGGCCCAGATTCCTCTGGGCCGGTACAAGGGGCTTAGGCTTACCCGGAGGCAGATCTCGATCACCGATAGCGCGGTGGACGAGGTGCTCAAACAGCTTCAGGACAGCCACAGCGAGCTCAGGCCTGTCTTGGAAGAGCGGGCCGCCCAGCCAGGCGATTTTCTCTTGGCCGATTTAACCCAGGCGCTCGCCGGAAAGGCGCCGGAGAAGAAAAAGGACATCCTTCTCGCCCTAGGGCCTGAGCCACAGAAGGATCCGGAGGGAATCGGCAGCCAGCTTCTGGGGATTCGGAGCGGCCAGAAGCGGATCGTCCAACTTAAGGAAGGAGGCACCTTGACCGTGGAACTTAAGGCGATCAAGGAGAAGATCCTCTCTCCCATCGACGACGCCCTGGCCAAGGCGGCGGGTCCCTTCAACACGCTGGAGGAGCTCAAGGCCCAGATCCGCAAGGAGCTCTTCGAGCGGGCCCAGGCGGGCCAGCGGCAGTCGCTCGAGGCCCAGGCGTGTGAAGAGCTGATTCAAAGCTGGGACTTTGAGGTACCCCCCTCTCTGGTCGCCTCGCAGGCGCGCAGACTTCTCAAGGACAAGGCCCTGGAGCTGATCTCGCAGGGGGTGCCTCCTGCTCACGTGGAGGAGAGATCCCAGCTTCTGGCCGATCGCGCCAAACGAGACGCCCTCCAGGATGTGAGGCTCTTCTTCATCCTGCGCCGGATCGCGCAGGCCGAGGGGCTTCAGGCCAAGGAGGAGGAGGTAGAGTCTAAGGTCGAGGCGCTGGCCAAGCGGTTGAACTCCACCCCGGAGCAGGTTCGGAAGGATTTGGAGTCGAGGGAGCTTCTGGAGGGAATGGCCTGGTCCATTGCCCGGGCCAAGATTCTGGATCTCATTCTCAAGGAGGCCGATCTCAAAGAGAGTGATAAGGATTAAGCTTACTGCTTACCGCTTACAGCTTACAGCTAAGGGAGGGATTCATGGTGGAGAAAAATCAAACGTTGGTTCCCATTGTGGTGGAGCAGACCGGGCGGGGGGAGCGGGCCTACGACATCTACTCCCGACTGCTGAAGGACCGGATCGTCTTCATCGGCTCGGTGGTGGATGACGTGATCGCCAACCTCGTCATCGCCCAGATGCTTTTCCTCCAGATGGAAGACGCCAACAAGGAGATCAACGTCTACATCAACTCTCCCGGCGGGTCGGTCACGTCGGGGCTGGCCATCTACGACACGATGCAGTTCGTCAAGCCCGACGTGGCCACCTACTGCATCGGACAGGCAAGCTCCATGGGGGCCCTGCTCTTGTGCGCGGGCACCAAGGGCAAGCGCTACAGTCTGCCCCACTCCCGGATCATGATTCACCAGCCCTGGGGCGGGGTGCAGGGGGCGGCTGCCGACATCTCAATTCAAGCCAAGGAGATCCTGCGGCTGCGCGACCGGATCAACGAGATCCTGGCCCAGCACACAGGGCAGAGCCTGGAGCGGGTCGCCAAGGACACCGACCGGGATTTCTTCATGTCGGCCGACGAGTCCAAGGAGTACGGCATCATCGATGAGGTGATCCGCGGAAAGAAAAAATGACCGAGCAAGTGAATCTTAATCCTAAGCTCGGTCATCCCGAGCGAAGCGAGGGATCTCCCGACCCGATCCTTCTGACGCCCGGCCCGACCATCGTGCCGCCCGAGGTGCTGGCGGCCCTGGGCCGGCCCATGGTGCACCATCGGACCGCGGAGTTCCGGGACCTCTTGGGCGAGGTGGGCCAAGGGCTTCGGTCACTCTTTAAAACCTCGCAGCCGGTCCTGATCCTCACCAGCTCCGGCACCGGCGCGATGGAGGCAGCGGTTTCAAACCTCCTTTCTGCCGGCGAGGAGGCCCTCGTGATCCGCGGCGGAAAGTTCGGGGAGCGTTGGGCCGAGATCTGCGAGGCGTATGGGGTGCGGGTGGTCGCGCTCGATCCGGCCTGGGGAAAGCCGCTCGACTTAAAAGGCGTTGCCCAACAACTGGTGGCCCACCCCCGGATCAAAGCCGTCTTTGTCACCCTGTGCGAGACCTCCACCGGGGTCGTCTACGACATCCAGGGAATCCGCGAGGCGATGGGGAATTCTCAGGCCCTGCTCGTGGTTGACGCGATAAGCGGTCTCTTGGCCGAGCCCTTTGCCATGGATTCCTTCGGGGTGGATGTGACCGTTTGCGGTTCGCAAAAGGGATTCATGCTGCCGCCGGGACTCGCCTTCATCGCCCTCTCCCAGCGGGCCTGGGAGGCGGCCAGGGGCGCTCGAAGCCCCAGGTATTACTTCAACCTGTTGATGGCCCGCGAGGCGTGGGAGAAGAATACCGACACCCCCTTTACCCCGGGGATCTCTCTGTTGGTCGGATTGGCCGCGTCGCTGGCCAAGATCAAGGCGATGGGTGGCGTGGATCAGATGGTAGCCCGCCATCAGGCCCAGGCCAAGTGTCTGCGGCAGGGCCTCAAGGCGCTGGGCCTTACGCTCTACCCGGATGACGCCTGCGCGGCCGCCGCTGTCACCGCCGTCAAGGTTCCTGACGGGGTAAACAGCAAGGAGCTCATCGGGAAGATCAAGAAGCAGGGGATCGTGGTCGCCGGCGGTCAAGGCAAGGAGCTGGCTGGAAAGATCATTCGGATCGCCTCGATGGGCGCGGTGGGCCCCGCGGAGATCGACCGGGTGTTGGAGGCTGTCAAGGTGGCGCTGGCGGAACTGGGCTGGAGAGGGGTGCCAGGTTTTAACCTGGCACCCGACCGGTGAGGTTTTCAAGCGATGGCTGACCCCATCCGCGTTCTGGTGACCGACCCCCTCTCGGAGGAGGGGATGAAGCTCCTCACCGTGACGAGCCAAATCACGGTGGATGTTAGACCCAAGCTTGCGCCGGACCAGCTCATCGGTTTAATCGGGGGTTACGATGCCCTCATCGTCCGCTCCGCAACCCACGTGACCCGGGAAGTCGTGCTGGCGGCCAATAAACTTAAGGTGATTGGCCGGGCAGGGGCAGGGTTGGACAACATCGATGTGGAAGCCGCCTCCAAAAAGGGGATCATCGTGATGAACGCTGCCGGTGGCAACACCGTCTCCACCGCCGAGCACACCATGAGCCTCTTGTTGAGCCTGGCCCGGAACATCCCGCAGGCCACCGGCTCCCTCAAGTCGGGCCAGTGGAACCGGACGAAGTTCGTGGGAGTGGAACTCTCCGGAAAATACCTTGGCATCGTCGGCCTGGGCCGGATCGGCTCTGAGGTGGCCAAGAGGGCCCTCGCCTTTGGGATGCGGATCCTGGTTTACGATCCGTACCTTTCCCAAGAAAAGATCCAGGAGCTGGACGCCCACCCGGTTAAAGAGCTGGGGGAGCTGCTTTCCCAGGCCGACTTCATCACCTTTCATACCCCGCTTTCCGACGAGACCCGGCACTTGATTGGGGCAGCCGAGTTTGCCCGGATGAAGAATGGGGTCCGGCTGGTGAACTGCGCCCGAGGGGGTATCATCGATGAGAAGGCCCTGGCCGAGGCGATTCGGTCCGGCCACGTGGCCGGTGCGGCGCTGGATGTCTTCGAACAGGAGCCGCCCACCAACCAGGAGCTTTTGAGTCTGCCGCAGGTGGTGGTCACCCCGCACCTGGGGGCCTCCACCGAGGAGGCCCAGCGTTCGGTGGCCACCGACATCGCGGTCTGCGTGCGGGACTTCCTCTTGGGCCGGGGCGTTCGCAACGCCGTGAACTTCCCGTCGGTCGATCCCGAGGTCCTGGCCCTGATCGATCCGTACCTCAGGCTCGTCGAGAAGATGGGCCTGATGCAGGCGCAGATGGCCGAGGGCTCTGCCCAGGAGGTTCGGGTTCGGTATGTCGGCGAGATCACCCGGCTTCCACTTACCCCGGTGACGGTCGCCTTCATCAAGGGGCTGCTCACCCCGGCGCTCCAGGAGACGGTGAACTACGTCAATGCCGGTGTGCTGGCCAAGGAGCGGGGCATCAAGGTGATCGAGTCCAAGGCCACCGAGGCGCAGGATTTCGCCAACCTCATCACCACGGTTGTCGAAACCGACCGGGGCCAGACCGAGATCCACGGCACCCTCTTTACCCGCACCGACCCGAGAATCGTCCGGATCAACGACTTTTACATGGACGCCGTGCCAGACGGCTCGGTCCTCGTGATCCGCAACCTGGACAAGCCCGGGATGATCGGCCGGGTCGGCTCCACCCTGGGGGCCCGCGGCATCAACATCGGCTGGATGACCTTTGGCCGCAAGGCCCAGGGCGGTGAGGCCATGACCGTGCTCAACGTGGATCAGCCCGTCTCCCCCAGCGTCCTCGAAGAGCTCAAAAAACTCCCCGATGTCCTCGATGTCAAACTCATTAAGTTACACGAGTCGTGCAAACCGCCCCGTTCACCCTGAGCCTGTCGAAGGGTGAGGAGGGACGTTCGTG
>CAYJSX010000094.1:2838-5822 GCA_964372575.1 uncultured Planctomycetia bacterium | reverse complement strand
GCAAACTCAGCAGGACCTCAGCGGTTCGGCGAGCTCTACGGCCAACTGGCGAGCGAGTACCAACCGGCCATCCAATGGGCCCTCTCCTGCTGGGAATTCCTCCTCTCGATCCAGGGCTGCCGGTTTGTGCCCCGCTGCGCCGCCGAGAAGATGTACTGCCGGGGAGATTACCGGGTCTTCACCGAGGCCGATTTCCATCGGCTGGTGTACCAAACCTTTAAAGAGGTGGCCTTTGGTTTTCTTCGAGAAGGCCGGTCCTTCACCTTCGAGGCGTACCTGAAGCAGACCTTTTGGCCCGCCATCGTTGAGAAATACCGAGCCCTGGAACGCCCGGCAGACCCTCGCCAGAGAAATCTGACCGCCTATTCTTACCTTCGGTGCGTCCCCTATCGGTTTTTAAACAGCTTTCACGAAGGGCACGTCCAGCGGATCGTCCGCAGGCTGCCGCAGCAGGAGAGGCAAATCCTGGAGCTCTATTACCTGCACTTTTATACCGAAGAGGCCGTCCAGGAAACCTTCCGAATCAGCCCCTGGGCCCTGCGCCGGCGGCGAGCCGCCGGCTTAAGAGCGGTGGCCCAGCAGGACTATTTGAGCTACATCCTGCTCACCCAGCTCGAGCGCTACTAACAATTGGGGTCAGACCCCAATTGTTAATAACTCTTGTTGGAGGCTCGAAGCCTCGGTAAAGCGATGGGTCACGAAGCCCAGGGCCTGGGCCGCCTCCACCAGATCGAGCCGGTCGTCCACATAGAAGACCTGATGAGGAGGCAGCCCAATGATCTCCAGCGCCCTCTGGTAGATCGCCGGGTGCGGCTTCAAGACGCCCACCTCAAAGGAGAGGATCCAGCCGGAGAAATCGTTGAGGATCGGGTAGCTTGCCCGGCAGTGTTCAAAATGAGGACGGTTGGTGTTGGAGATGAGATGGCAGGGGTACCGCTTCATCAACTCCCGCACCAAGGCGATCGCCTCTGGGTCTGGGGTGAAAATTCCGTTCCAGGCCAAGAGGAATTCCTCGAAGGAAACGTTAATTCTCCACTTTTCCTTCAGCCTCTTGTAGAAGGTTCGCGTGGAGATCTTCCCCGTGTCGTGCTCGATCACCAGGGGAGAATCGAAGAAGAGGCGAAAGAGCTCCTCCGGAGCGACACGGGTTTGCTCGGCGATCTGGCGGGCGGCATTCAGATGGTCGAAGCGGACCAAGACGTTCCCCAGGTCAAAGAGGAATGCCCCAATGCCGTTGCGAGCCGACCCTCCCTCTCCCTCGGCGGGAGAGGGCACTCCTTCGTCATTCCGAGCGACCGAAGGGAGCGTAGCAATCTCGTTTTGCATCAGCGGCGCCAAGTGCTCTTCGATGATCTGATCCACATCCTCCAGCGTCACATGGTGGTACCACCGGTAATCCGGGTAGACCATCACGTTGGGCCCCTGGGCGCAGAGGTCCATACAGCCGGACCGGCTCACCCGCGCCTTGCCCTTCAGGCCGTTGGCCTTGACAAAGGCCTTCAGCTTCTCCAGGATCGCCTCCCCGCCTCCTAGCGCATGGCTTTCGCTAGAGGGAGCGAAACCACTCCGCCCTCCTGCTGCGTGGCTGCCGCTGGCGGAAGCGGCACCACTAACCCCTCCTGGCGCGCAGCACGTGACCCCGGGGTCGCGCCGATTCACGCAGACGTACAGGTGCTTCAAGTAGGGTGAGCGAGTAGCTTCCATGAGGGACTAACGACTCTTTAACCGGAGCAGATACTTGAGATCCTCTCGGTCTTTGGGGCGCCCGGCGGCCTTCTTCATCACGATGAGATCCCTTAAGGAAGGAAAATGGACTTCTGTGCGTCCAAACTTTGCCTTTACCTTATTGCGCCAAATCCTTCCAAAGGTAACGCCGGTGACAAAGGGGTGAATGTCGGCCTCGAGGGCATACTGGCGAATGAGGAGTTTCTTTTTCAGTAAGCTTTCGAGGGAGATATCGGACATATCGTATCCAAATGCTTGAAGGGCTTCCCAAGCCCTCTTGGCATGGGTAGGGGTGGGCCGAATAAAAAGGTCGATGTCCAAGGTGGCACGGGCATAGCCGTGAACAGGAAAAGCGGACGCTCCGATCACTACGAAGTCTACCTTATGCTCTTTGAACGACCTGAGAAGGCCTTCGGTGTCCAGTTTGTTTGAGGAGTTGAAGCAATTCCTGGGTCTTTTTCTGCATGAGGCGAAACCTCTGGGAAACCGTCAAGGAGCGGAGAAACTCCAGCTCAAAATCGATCTCTTGGTCTTCATCCGGTCTGGAAAGTTGGAGAACGCGCGTTTTCCGTCTCATTGGCTTTATTGTACCACGCTACATCCAGGTGGCCACGCCGGCGGCGGCTTCCTGATCCGCCCGAGGTTCGTACCGCCCCGGCTCCGGCAGCTCCTCCAGCCCGGTTTTCTTGTCCGCACCGATCAGCCGAAGAACCTCTTTCCCAGAAACCCAACGAACTCCAAGCCGTAGGTCTCCGTGAAGCGCCCCCTGCCGGATCCGTCGGCCAATGGAGCCTACGTACTTATCCAACAGCCTTGCCACCGTCTTGGTGTCGTACCAACCCTTGGGTAAAATCTCTTCTCTTTTCCACCGCGGAGGATACCTGGCTTGGTCAAAGAGGCGCTCCAAATCTGATCGTTTGACCACCAGAATCGTTTGAACCGGAGCCAAGGGATGTTGCAACTCACGGTAATAGAGGCCTGTCCCCTGGATGACGGTAAAGCAGCCCCGATAAAGGTGAGCTACCTTGTGAATATCTCGAGTGTGTATCTTGGCCTTGAAACCTGCTGAACTCTCGCCGCCAAGACCCAAGTTATCTTTGACCGCATCGAGCAAATTGACCTCATCGGACTGTATCCCTTTCAAGGCCTCCTGTTCCGCCTTAAGCAACCCATCCAAACCTCTTCGGGTGATTCTGCGTTGCCCAGCCCAGGTAACCCACAACGGCGCATAATCGTAATACGGACTCTTACCTGGCCAG
>CAYJSX010000094.1:0-2828 GCA_964372575.1 uncultured Planctomycetia bacterium | reverse complement strand
TAAGAAATGCCCAGCTGCTTTTGTGCGTGATTCCAACTTGTCAATCCTCCTGTTTTCTCTTTGACCCAGCTTTTTATCCTTCGGATCAAAAGCAGTTCAAGCACCGCATCACGGCCTAAGCGTCTTTGTTCTCCGGGCCTGTGAATGATGGGATGCTTTCTAGAGGCAGCGATCCGCTCCACCCGTAAGCGACTTACACCCAGAATCTTTTCTACTGCCTTTAAAGGGTATTCCTTGCGGTCAACCTTGAGGTTCGTCTTGGCCAGTAAGGCTGCGAGTTTCCCTGGGATTTGTCCCTGGCTGTCCCTGTAGAGATACCCTTTCTCTTCCAACCTCACGAGGAGCTCTTTGGGTAATCCCGTAACCTGGGGAAGTTCATTGAATTCGTAAGGGCGCAGTGTATTGATCGTAGACAAGACAACCGGCAGATCGGCAATCGGCATCTGCCTTAAGGTCTCCTCCCAATGAGGCTGGTCCCGAACAAAGGCAGGTACACCCTCCCGCCTAAACTTGACCCGCCGGAAAAGCCGAGGGGGGCTCAGTTCAAAAAGGTAAAGTTGGAGCTCTCCTCCTTCACCCTTCATAGGCACAATTCTTACCAGGTTTCCAAAGAAGCGCTTTGGAAAAGTAAGGACCGCCGTGTGCCTTCCAATGAGCGCAGGCACTGAGAAAAGATACAGGCGGTATCCCCGGTTGGTTCCTTCCTGAGAGGGCTTTAACACACGGACATGAATGCTCCCTTCCCCAAACCTTGGCCCCCGGTACTTGGCCAGGGCCTGAAAGGCCTTCTCCTTTTCCTCTCCAATGGCTGCATCCCTCAAAAGGAGCCGAAACTTTTTCCACTCCTCCTTAGAAACCTCCTGGATCTCCCCTGTGAGCTCCTCCAGGCCGGCCCCTTCCCGGAGCTGGGTCTGGCGGACCGTCGTAAAACCGGTCGTGCCAAACTGGACAAGGATTAGAAAAGCGGCAGAAAACAACTGACGATGAAACACGCTATGCGGATCTAGATCCATTCGATGGAGATCAGATGCTTAAGGGCACGAAATTCAGAGTCGCCGGTTAAGAGGATCGCCTGATGGGTCATGGCGCAGGCCGCCGCCACACAATCGGCATAAGAGAGGGCGTACTCTGCCTTTAAACGAGCGGCCTGAAGGATAAGCTCCCAGGTTACAGGAAGCCTCTTAAGCGGCAGGGTGGCCAGAAGGGTAAGTATCTCCTCTGCCTTGGCCGATCCGGCTTTTCTTGCAACCACATAAAAGACCTCCCCTACGTTCAGCTCAGAAATCAAAAGGGGTTCTGCTCGCCGTTTCGCCTCCAGGAACCAATTCCTGACCCGATCGGAGCCTGGTTCTTTGTACAGGAAGTTAACGAGCGCGTAAGAGTCGAGTAATCTTGCGGGCTTCATGCCGCCTTTCCTCGCTGCGCATCTTCAAGAGGTCCTTGGTGGAAGGACCTGTCGCCCTGAGAATTCCGCACAGCGCTTCAATCGGATGCCTTGGAAGAGGGCGCAGCACAATCTCCTCGTTGTGGACCTGTACGGCAAGCTTTCTTCCCGGGGATAGGCCCAACCGATCTCGGATCGACTTGGGGATGACCACCTGTCCCTTCCCTAAAGTGGTAACGATTGTCATGGGGATTACCTCCTCACTTCATATTGTACCACATCTTAAAAGTTAGCCAGATAATTTTTTGTATAACATAATCTTGTAGAGTTAAACTAAATGGTTAACGGATTACCCATCGGCGCAGGATTCGTGGTAGCCGCAGGTCGGGCACCACCACTTGCAGGAGCGGCTGTAAAGGGTGGCGTTGCAGGTGGGGCAGCATTGGTGCCGCTCCACCGGGTTGGGCCTTTTAGACCTTTCCTTTGAGGAGGGCGAGTTTGACTTCGGCGATGGCTCGGGTGACGTTGATGCCACGGGGGCAGGCCTCCACACAGTTAAAGATTGTCCGGCAGCGCCAGACGCCCTCCTGGGAATTCAAGGCGGCCAGCCGCTTCTCTTTCCCGGCGTCCCGGCTGTCCAAGAGGAAACGATGGGCCTGGACAATGGCGGCCGGCCCCACGTAGTCGGGGTTCGACCAGAAGGAGGGGCAGCTCGTGGTGCAGGCCCCGCAGAGGATGCATTTGGTGGTGTCGTCAAAGCGCTCCCGTTCTTTGGGCGATTGGAGGCGCTCCCTTTCGGGCGGGGGGCCGGATTCGATGAGATAAGGCTTGATCGAACGGTATTTGGCGAAGAAGCCCTCCATATCCACCACGAAATCTTTGAGGACCTTGAAGCCGCGCATCGGCTCGATGGCGATGGGCTGCTTCACGTTCTTTACCAGGATCTTGCAGGCGAGCCGATTGCGGCCGTTGATCATCATCGCGTCCGACCCGCAGATCCCATGGGCGCAGGAGCGGCGGAAGCCCAAGGTTCCGTCGATCTGTCCCTTGATCGCCTCCAGGCCGTCCAGCACCCGGTCGGTCGGCTCCAGCTCCACTTCGTACCTCTCCCAGTGCGGAGCCTGATCTGTTTCCGGGTTGAACCGGAGCAGCTTAAAAGTGATGTTCATGATAGAAGAATGTCCCCCCATACGAACGCAGAAAATCGTATGTATACCGTTCGAGGCGAGCCTGTCGAACCACGAACGAATCGGACTCGTGGATTCATCCTTCGACAAGCCTGTCCTGAGCGACGTTCATCCTTCGACAAGCTCAGGACGAACGGGGCCGAAGGGCTTAAGGGCGAACGGAGCGGTTTGCATGACTCGTGTTTTTATCTAATGCAAACGCAGGAAGTCTTGCGTATACCGTTCGTGGTGAGCCTGTCGAACCACGAACGGTTTCG
>CAYJSX010000093.1:0-5828 GCA_964372575.1 uncultured Planctomycetia bacterium | reverse complement strand
CCATTTCCGGAAGTGCAGGGTTCGGCGGGGGGGTAACCCGGCACCTGCGGAAATGGTACCGGAAGGTGCCACTCCCATCCGCTGCTCCTCCAGCCCGGTGAGGGCCTCTTCGAGGCCGGACTTCACGTCCTGCTGCTGGCGGAGCGCCGAGGCGTGGGAGGGAATCGTGGTGGGGTCAGGTCTGAGACCTGACCCCAGAAAAAACTGGGCAAGGCAAAGGGCGCCTGCGGCCAGTGCAGCAGCAAGCCTTCTCATCGGATGGTCATAAAAAGAACCTAAAGGGGAAACGATTTTAAAATCAGATTTTCTGTGGTATACTGTATTTCAGAATAAGGAGGAGACGATGATTACCACTGTGCCTCAATCGGTCAAGCTCTGGGGCCGGGGTCAGCTCACCATTCCCAAACAGGTGCGCGAAACCCTTAAGCTGGAAGAGGACAGCCAGCTTTCGGTATTCGTAGTGGGCCATTGCCTGGTCATGACCCCCAAGCGCCTCCTGCGCCCTTCCCTGGCCAAAGGGGTGGAGAAATCATTAAAGGACAAGGGGCTAAGCTTAGCGGATCTGCTCAAGACCCTCAAGGAAGAGCGCCAGCGGTACAACCGGCAAGCGTATGCCCCCTGAACGCTGGCGGGTCTTCCTGGACACGAACGTCCTGATGGCAGGATTGGCCTCTCGCACGGGAGCCTCGGCCGCCATTCTGGACTTAGGAGAAGCGGAGGAAATTCTCATCGTCTTAAGCCGGCAGGTACTTGTAGAAGCCGACCGGGTTTTTGAGTCGAAGTTTCCCCAACTCCTGGAAAGATACCGGGCCTTCATGAAGAATCTCTCCCCTTTTCTGACGCAAGACCCCTCGGCCTCGGTTGTCCGCGAAGCCGCAAAGATCATATCGCCCGACGACGCGCCCATCCTGGCGGCGGCCAAGCAGGAAAGGGTGGACTACCTGGTAACCCTCAATACGCGGCATTTCAACACGCCTGCCGTCCGCGCCTTCCTGCCGAATGCGATCTTAACACCCGCAGAATTCTTAACCGCCTTTCGGAAATTCTGGGAGCACCCCACCTAGCCCCCTCGCGGCGCAGGAGCTGGCGCTTGCGGCGTGAGCCCCCGGGGGCGGAGTATCCTCCCAGGGAGCCGTTTGAGGCGGTCACCCGGTGGCAGGGGATGCGCGGTGCCCAGCGGTTGCGCTTGAGGGCTTGGCCGACGGCGCGGGCGGCGTTGGGCTGGCCGATGGCGCGCGCTACCCAGCCGTAGGTGCGGACCTGGCCCTTGGGTATCCGCCGGACCACCTCATAGACCCGCCGCTCAAATCGGGTCACCTCTTTTCGCCAGTCGTCGTTCACTTCTTAAAGTCCTTGGTGGATCCGTTGGGCAAGCATCTGGGAGATGCCGCGCACCTGGGCCAACTCCTCGACCGAGGCCTGGCGGATCGCCTCCACCGAGCCGAAGCGAACCAGCAGGTCCTGCCGGCGCCTGGGCCCAATGCCCGGAATTTCATCCAGGGCCGAGCGAAGGGCCGACTTGCCCCGCAGGAGCCGGTGGTAGCCGATGGCGAAGCGGTGGGCCTCGTCCCGAAGATGCTGGATGAGCTGCAGCGCCTTCGAGGTGGGCGGCAGTACGATCGGTTCCTTCTGGTCCGGCAGGAAAAGCTGCTCAAACTCCTTGGCGATCCCAATGGCAGGAAGATCCAGTTGAAGCTCTTTCAACACCTCCAGGGCCGCGGACAAATGGCCCCTGCCCCCGTCGATCACCACGAGGTCCGGCAGCGGCTTCTTCTCTTCCTTTAAATCGGTGAAGTGGCGCCGGACAATCTCGCGCATCATGGCGTAATCATCGATGCCGGCAACCTCCTTGATCATGAAGCGCTTGTAGCCGGCCTTAAACGGCTTGCCGTCCAAGAAGGTCACCAGGGAACCCACCGCCTCGCGGCCAAAGATGTTGGAGACGTCGAAGGCCTCGATCCGGCGCGGCACCCTGGGCAGCCGCAGGATGCTGGCGCCCTCGGCCAACGCCTCGGTCGGCGCAAAGCGCCTGGGCCGGACGGCCAGCTCCACCAACCCAGCGATCTGATCCCGATACCGGGCCGCCTCTTCGTACTGCCGCCCCTGGGAGGCCTGGATCATCTTCTCCCGAAGGCCCTCGATCACCTTCTCCTTCTTTGCCTCCATCAAGAGAAAGATCTGCTCCAGGCGCTGGCGGTACTCCTCCTGGCTGATCCTTCCCTCGCAGGGGGCCGGACACAGCCGCAGGTGGTAATCCAGGCAGGCCCGCTCAGGCAGCGTGCGGCAGGTCCGAAACGGAAGAACCCTGCGGATCGCCCGAAAGGCCTGCTTTAAAAGGGCTGCGTTGGTGAAGGGGCCGATCGACTTGATGCCGGGCTCCAGGGCTCCCCGGCCAATGAAGAGGCGCGGGAATCTTTCCTCCACCGTCACCTTCAGATAGGGATACGATTTGTCGTCACGCAGGGAGATGTTGTACTTGGGCTGCTTCTCCTTGATGAGACTGGACTCCACCAGGAGGGCCTCTGCCTCGGAGCCGGTTACGATCCAATCGCAGTCGGCGATCTGGCGGACCATCCGCATGACTTTTCCAGCCTGGGGGCGGGGCTGGAAATAGGTCTGGACCCGCTTGCGCAGGGAGACGGCCTTGCCGACATAGATCACCCGGCCTTGGCCGTCCTTAAAGAGGTAGACGCCCGGCCTCTCCGGGAGCAGCGTAAGTTTCTCTCTTAACTCTTCACTCTTAATTCTTAACTCTTCACTCTTAACTCTTCACTCTTAACTCTTCACTCTTAATTCTTAACTCTTCACTCTTAACTCTTAACTCTTCACTCTTAACTCTTAACTCTTCACTCTTCACTCTTAACTCTTAACTGCCTTTATGAGCCACCGGACCACTCCCCTGGCCTCTTCCACCTTAAAAAGGAGGGCTAACATAAAGAAGGCCGCCACCGAAAGGGTGATCGTGACGAGAAGCCAACCCCCTGCCGCCCAAGCGGAGGAGAGGTTCAGCAGACTCAAGCCGCCCCACCAGCCTGTCCAGGCCAAGACCGCCATTCCGAGGGAAGCCGCCACCAGCCGGGCGGTCCAGTTTCCGAGGTCGGCCGCCAGCGAGCCGATCCTGCCGCGAACCGCGGTGTAAAGGTGCCAGCCGTTGAGGAAGGAGCTGAGCGACGTGGCCAAGGCCAACCCGGCCAACCCCATCGGCCGAACAAGCAGAAAATTGAGCGCCACGTTGGCCCCCAGCGCGATGGCGGCTGACTTCACAGGGGTCCAGGTGTCTTGGAAGGCGTACAGCACGTTGGTCAAAACCTTGGCCGTGCACATCGCCGTCAACCCCACCGCGTACCACTGCAGGGTTGCCACCGTCATCCGGGTCGATTCCTCGGTGAAGGCACCCCGCTCCAAAAGGGTCTGGATGATCGGGTAAGCCAAAACGACGAGCCCCAGGCAAGAGGGTACCGCGATGAACAAAGAGGAGCGCAGCGCCAGGGCGGTGGTCCTGCGGATTCCCTCCTGATCATTCTGAGCCGCCAAACTCGAAAGGGTCGGCAGGGCCGCCTGGGCCATGGAAACCCCGAAGAGGGCCATGGGCAGATGCAGAAACCGGTGGGCGAAGTAGAGGGCCGCGATGCCGCCGGACCCCACCAGCTCCTTGAAGGAGGCGAAGATCGTGTCCACCAGGACACTGACCTGATGAACCCCGCTTCCCACCAGCCGGGGTGCAAGCATCCGGCCGATCTGCGCCACACCCGGATGCCCCTTCACCCGAAACCTAAGTCTCACCCCGGCCCGGTGGAGGGCCGGCCACTGGAGGGCAATCTGAAGCGCGCCGCCTAAGATCAGCCCCCAGGAGATCCCCAAGGCATCGCGCCGGAAAAGCAAAAGCCCCCCGATCATGCAGAGGTTCAGCACCACCGGTCCCAGGGCCGGCAGCGTAAACTGGTTGAGGCTGTTGAGCATCCCCATAAAGAAGGCCCAGATCCCCACCAGCCCCACAAAGGGAATCAGGATCCGGGTGAGCTTAACCGTCAGCGCCGCCAGCTCCGGCTCAGAGCTAAAGCCGGGCGCCATGATCGCCACGAGCCACGGCGCCAGCAGCACGCCGCCCACCGAAAGCCAGACAAAGCCAAGAAAGAGCCGGTTAAACAGGGCGCGCGAGAGCTCCACCCAGGAGGCCTCCCCCTCGAGGGTGCGCGTGCGGGAAAAAACCGGAACAAAGGCGGAGTTGGCCGCCCCTTCCCCGACGAGATCCCGCATGAGGTTCGGAATCCGGAAGGCCACCACAAAGGCCTGGGCAGGGGCCGAGGTCCCGTAGATCGCGGCGATCAGACAGTCGCGCGTGAAGCCCAGGATCCGGCTTACAGCGGTGGAAATCCCCATCAGGCCCGCCGCCTTAAAAAGTCTACGCGGATCGTGGGCCGTTGACAGTTGCAGGCGCTTTGTGTTACGTTCTTCCTCTATGCCTAACATTCGCTCAGCCAAAAAACGGATGCGGGCCGACCGGAAAAGGAGGGCCCGGAACACCGAGGTCCGGTCAGAGCTCAGGACCTTGACCCGTAAGTTTCTGGGGCTCCTGGCCCAGGGGGTCGACGGGGCCCGGCTCACCCTTCAGCTTCTGACCCGGCGGCTCGACCAGGCCGCTCAAAAAGGGATCATCCCTCGAAACACCGCCTCCCGGAAGAAGTTCAGACTCGCCCGTCAGCTGACTAAGCGCGCAGCCGCTTAGTCATTGCGAGCCCGCCAAGCGGACCAAGAGCTGATCGACCAGCAGCTCAGGCGCGGGGTGTCCCCGCTTGAGCGCCAGATCCGACTCTAAAACCTCGACGAGGGCCCTCTTGAGCTTCTCGGGGCTCACACGGGCAAGACGGCTTAAGGCGGCTTGACGCCGGCCAGAGATCCAAGAGCCCCCCGAAGGACCGTTCTTCTCCTTCAGGACCATTCGATAGTACCAGCCCAGCGCCCCCATCAGCTGCTCTAACGTGATCCTCCCCTGAAGGATCGACTGGCGCAGGGCTTCCAGTGCTTGGGCCGGGCGGCCGGAGGCGGCCCCATCCAAGATGTCAAAGGCAGTTTCCCGGACGGAGGCCGAAACCAGCTTCTCGACGTCGCCTGATCTGATCCGCTCGGCGCTTCCCACAAAGAGGGTGAGCGCCTCCAGGGCCCGGTGGAGCGACGCCAGGTCGTTGCCCAGGCGCGTCATCAGGAGGTCCGCTGCGGCCCCATCGATCCCCTTGCCCAACGCGCCTGCCGCGTCTAAAATCCAGCGTCTCAAGGGCTGGCCCTTCAAGGGTTCGCACCACTTCACAGAGATTCCCCCCTGAGCCGAGACCGGCAGACCCAGCTTCTGGGCGCAAACCGCCAGGCAGGCCTTGGGATGGGGGGAGGCGGCATACCGGATAAGCCAGGGGGCCGAGGCGGCGCTTAAGGTGGAAAAGCCCTCGACGATCACGAGGCGTCTTAGGGAGCCAAAGGGCGGCGTCCTCAGGGCCGCCAGGATAACCGACTCCTCCTCCGGGGGCTCGCCGAAGCGGACCAGGTCCATCTCTTCGAAGCCGGAGGCCAGGCACTGGGCCTTGAGAAGCCTGACGGTTTCTTCTTTAAGCCACGTCTCCTGGCCCACACACAGGAGAACGCAAGGAGGGGATGGAGTGGAGGCGGGAGCTGCAGGATTACCAGTTTTCAACGACCCGCTCCACGACCCGGCGGGAGAAATCGACGATCAGGTCATCCACGGCGGCCGATTCGGCCTTGGCCGAGGCGCCGCTGACGAAGTAGGTGGTGTCTCCGATGAGGTTGGGCTCCTCAAAGAAGATCTTCCCTTCCCGGTC
>CAYJSX010000092.1:0-5852 GCA_964372575.1 uncultured Planctomycetia bacterium | reverse complement strand
GGCCTTCAACGTCCGCTCGATCACCTCCGGGGTCACGAGGGGCCTGGCCGCGTCGTGAATCAAGACCCATCGGGCCCAGGCCGGCAGCCCCTTTAAGCCGTTCCTCACCGAGCGCGTGCGGGAGGTTCCCCCGCAAACCACGGCCAGGGCCTTACGGATCCGGTATCGCTGAATGAGACGCCCGGCCCTGCCCAAATCCGCCGGGTGAACCACCACCACCATCCCGGCAATGGCCCGGCATCGGCAGAGGGCCGCCAGCGACCAGTAGAGCATCGGCCGGCCCGCCAAAAGGGCAAAGGACTTGTGCCCGCGCGCGCCCAGGCGCTTGCCTACCCCGCCTGCCGCTACGATGGCGGCTACTCCCAGTCTTACGTTCGGTGGTTGGACTTCCATCCTCCTCGGGCGGGCTCGGACTCCGACTTGGCGAAGATCATCCTCCCGGCCGCGGTCTGCAGGACGCTGGTCACCAAAACCCGCATCGTCTGGCCGATCAGGCTGCGTCCCTGCTCGACCACCACCATCGTACCGTCGTCCAGGTAGGCCACCCCCTGGTTGTACTCCTTGCCCTCCTTGACCACCCGAACCTCCAGAAGCTCGCCCGGCAGGACGACCGGCTTGAGGGCGTTGGCCAGCTCGTTGATGTTGAGGACCCGCACCCCCTGCAGCTCGGCCACCTTGTTGAGGTTGTAGTCGTTGGTCAGGATCTTGGCCGAAAGCAGCTTGGCCAGCCTCACGAGCTTGGCATCCACCTCTTTGGTTTCCGGAAACTCTTCATCGCTGATCTTCACATCCACCGCCGGAAGCTTCTGCAGATGGGCCAGGACATCCAGGCCCCGACGGCCCCGGTTGCGCTTGATCGGGTCCTGACTGTCGGCGATCTGCTGGAGCTCCTTTAAAATGAAGCGGGGCACGAGGAAGCTGCCCTCGATGAATTTGGTCTGGCAGATGTCGGCAATCCTGCCATCGATCACAACGGAGGTATCCAGGATTACGATCTCCTCCCGCTGGTCCTGACGGGAGAACTTCACGTAAGGGATGATGATGTTAAATTCGTCCCGCCCCCTTAAGGCCACCGCCATCCCGAAGTAGCTGAAGATCACCACAATCGCCGCCTTGAGCGACGAGTTCGCCTCGGTTCCCAGAGGAAAGAGGTCGAGGGTCGTCACGATGATCCGGGCGATGATCAGCCCAAACAGGAGTCCAAAGACCGCCGCCGAAAGCCCGCGGGTGGAGACCTTCCGCAGGGCCACCTCGAGCCCAATGAGCCCCAAGGCCAACAGCGCCCCGCCCGCGGCCCCCAACGAGCCCGCCTGCACCTCTGGCCCCAAAACCCCAACCTGATATCCTACAATCGCGCTTAAAGCCACAAAGAAAATCCGGATAAGCCAAAGCGTCACGAAAACCACCTCCTTCAATGAGGACGAAATTTACGGAGCATGAAATGCAACGTAAGTTGCTGTCCGAATTGACCCCCTCACGTTTTGCTTCGCAAGGCGAAGCCTGGGGGGTCACTTCTTTTTCTTCGCTTCCTTGGGATGATGCAGGAGCTTCCACGGATTGGCCTTGAGATCGGCCGTCAGGGCCTTGAGGTCCTGGTAGAGCTCGTCTTCGATCAAGAGCCTTCCGACGGTCCCCTGGCCCGAACGGATCCTGCCCATGAGGTCGTTGGCCTGCTCCAAGAAGAGGTTGAGACGGTCGGTCGCCTCCGCCGAGTTGGCCATCGTCTCCTTCAGGGACTGCTGAGTCGTCTTATCCCCCAGGACGATGTTGATGGAGGTAATCATCCCTTTAAGTTCGTTCACCGCCTCATAGGCCGACTCCATGAATTTCTCCGAAGAAGCAGAATCCTTGCCGACCAGGATCTCGCCGGGTGAGAGCTTCCGTGCCCCGGGGGTTCCTGGGATGACCTCCAGGTACTTCTCCCCGATCAAGCCCAAGGTGTTGACGAAGGCGATCGAATCCTCTTCGATCTGGGCGTGGCTGGCCAGCTGAATCCCCAGCTCGGCCTTCACCTTTTGGGCCGGCTCGTCAAAAAAGACCCGCACCGACCGAACCTCGCCTACGTCGACCCCGGCCAACCGGACCGGAGCCCCAACTTCGATACCGTTGGAGAAGTTAAATTGCACCCGCAGCGGGTACTGTGGACGAACCGTGTAGAAATCAGAGATCGAAAAAACCACCACAGACAGCAAGATCAGCGCCACAAAGACGAAAAGACCCACTTTGATTTCTCGGGTGGCTTCTGCCATGGGTTTAAGCCCCCTTTAAGTTTCTCCTTCCTCTGAAAATCCTAAGACGAATTTTTTAACGAGGGGATTCGTCGTGAAGCGAACCTCCTCGGGTGTTCCCACCTGGACAATCTTGCCCTCATGAAGCATGGCAATCCGATCGGCGATCTTGTAGGCGCTGACCATGTCGTGCGTCACCGCCACCCCCGTCACCTTGAGGCGATCGTGCAGCTCTTTGATGAGCCGGTTGATGGCGTCCGCCATGATGGGGTCGACCCCGGTGGTCGGCTCATCGTAGAGGATGACCCGGGGCTGCAGGGCCAGGGCCCGGGCCAACCCCGCCCGTTTCTTCATCCCGCCGGAGAGCTCCGCCGGCTTCATCGCCTCAATCCCCTTTAAGCCCACCAGGGCCAGGCACTCCCGGACGCGCTCCCGGATCTGGTCTTCCTTCATGGACGTGTGCTCCCGGAGGGGGAAGGCCACGTTCTCCCCGACCGAGAGCGAGTCAAAGAGGGCCGCCCCTTGAAAGAGCATCCCGAACTTGAGCCTTAAGGCCACCAGCGCCCGCCCCTGAAGCCTGGAAACCTCCTCCCCATCCACAAAGACCTGCCCCTCGTCGGGGGTCATCAGCCCAATGATGTGCTTCAAGAGAACGGTCTTTCCCCCGCCCGAGCGGCCGATGATCACCATCGTCTCTCCATCCCGAATGGTGAGGTTGGCCTGCCGCAGGACCGGCTTGCCGTTGAAGCCCTTGGTGAGATTGACGATCTCAATCACGGGAAGACAAAGTAAAACAACGCCGTGAACAGACAGTCGGCCGTGATGATCAAGATAAAGGAGATCACCACCGATAGGGTGGTCGAACGGCCCACCCCTTCAGCGCCCCCCTTCGTTCCAAAGCCCTCAAAGCAGGCGATTGTGGCGATGATGGTGGCAAAGACCACCGACTTAAAAAGCCCGGTTAAGATGTCCTTGAACTTCAAAGAGTCCCACGTCATGTTGATGTAGAGGGAGGAACCGATTCC
Source organism: uncultured Planctomycetia bacterium (assembly GCA_964372575.1). Taxonomy (GTDB): domain Bacteria; phylum Omnitrophota; class Gorgyraeia; order 1-14-0-20-64-10; family 1-14-0-20-64-10; genus JACOVG01. Next base: position 2,599 of record CAYJSX010000092.1, on the reverse strand, counting down.
CAGCTTGTAAACGCCCACCAGGTACCCCCCCAACATGCCGATCAAGTCCGCGTAGATCGTTAAAAGGGGCAGCATGGTGAGCAGGCCCAGCAGCCTCGGGGTGGCCAGGTACCGGACCGGATCGGTGGCCAAAACCTCCAGGGCATCGATCTGCTCGGTCACCCGCATCGTCCCCATCTCCGCCGTGATCCCAGCCCCCACGCGGCCCGCCACCACCAGGGCCGTCAGCACCGGGCCGAGCTCCCTCGTCATCGAAAGGGCCACCAGGGAACCGATGTAGAGCTCGGCAGAGATCTTCTGAAGCTGGTAGGCCGTCTGCAGGGCAAGGACCATCCCGGTAAAGAGGGCGGTCAAAAAGACGATCGGCAGCGACTGGACCCCCACCTTTTCCATCTGCTCGATCCAGAGGGAGATCCTCCGCTTCCTCAGAAGGCCCTCCCAGCTGCCTCGGGTGGCGCTCCAGAGAAGCAGGGCCGAACCTCCTACATAGCCAAAGAAGGCCAGCGCCCATTCGCCCAAGGGGACCACGACCCTTTGGGAAATGGCTCCGAGGCTGCCCCCTTTAAAACTTGCCACGGCGCTCCACTCCAAGGAACCCCTCCTCTCCCTCCAAGCGGATCTTGAGCCTTTCGGAATCGCTCAAGGGGATGTTGGCCTGAACCTTGGACTGGGCCAGCGGTTCCGGCTTGACCTGAGTATCCACGCCGTAGGCCAGGCTGACGCTCGCCTGATCTCCGGGTTTCATCTGATGAATCTCGAGCCCCGAGGCCTTCGGAAAGGGATCCATCCGCCAACCGCTGAGGGTCATTCCCTTCTCCATGGAAGAGAGCTTGACCCGTTGAAAGAAATCCGGCCGGCCGATCTTCCGCAGGTCGACCGCTCCATCCAGGAGCAGGACGCCGGAAGGTTTATTGACGTGTGAATTCTGGATCGTGAGTCTTGGCCCCACCCCCTTCCACTGGAAGCTGGCCTGCTCAAAGGGCTGGTTCCCGAAGGCGCCCTGGCGGGCGATCAAGCGGCCGTTGGTTTCAAGCCGCTTCAGGGGTCCTTGGAGCGCGATCTCCCCCTCGAGATGGCCTGTGAGATCTGGCTTACGCTCCTTGGGCAGGGCCCAAGCCAGAAGCTCTTCGGCCCGGATCCCCTTGAAGCGAAGAAGCCCGTGAACCCCGTAGGGGGGGCGAAGGCCGATCTGTCCGCTCATCCTGCCGCGGCCTGAGAAGAGATCCAACTGGACCGCAAGGGTCTGGGGGTTCTGGCGCTTGACAGAACCGCTCGCGTCCCAACCGCCCGTGAGTTGAAGCTGGCGCACGAAGAGGACCTCATCGCTGGCCTCCAACTCGGCCACGAAGTGCCGCCTCCCAAACGCCTTCGTTTCCACCCAGCCCAACAGGATCGGATGAAAGATCTGGCCGCTTGCCTCCAGCCACCCGGAGAAGAGGGGATGCCGGATCTTAAACCAGCCCTCGCACCTTCCATTTTCCAAGGCCGCTTCGCCCCTGGCCTGAAGGGGAATCCCGCCCAACGACAGGGTGACTCCCTTAACCCTCATCCTGGAGCCCCAGCCGCTTATCGTCAGGCGGTCCACCGTTACTTGAAAGGGCTCCGGTCCGGCCTTGGCCGTTCGCCGAGTGAGAGAGGCGCCCTGTCTGAGGCGGACCTGATGGAGGGTGATCCCAAAGGGAGACAGCCCCACTCGACCGATCTGAACCGAGGCCGAAAGCTGCCGGCTTAACAAGTCCTCGAATCTGGCTTTCAGAAGGGGCTGGGCCAGGCCTGCGGCGGCCGTCGCCAAGGCGAGCCAGGCCACCGCCCCCACGAAAAGGGGCTTGCGCCACCGGGGCGCTGAAGAAGCCTTCGCGTCACCCACGCTCAAAGGAAAGGTCAAACGCCAGCGGTCGAGGAAGGAAAGGTCCCGTGCGCGGCCGAATCGGGTGCTGCGGTCGAGGGGTGGAAGACCAGCCGGTCGTTCTCCGCTTCCACCAGGATGTGGACGCCGGATTTGAAGTGCCCCGCGATGATCTCCTGCGCCAGGGGATCCTCCAGGTATCGGGCGATGGTCCTCTTCAGGGGGCGGGCCCCAAAGGCCAGGTCGAACCCCTTTTCGATCAGGAACTCCTTCGCCCCCTGTGAAAGCTCCAGGGTAACTCCCTGCTCCACGATCCTGGCAATTACCTCGGACATCTCGATCTCCACGATTTTCTGGAGATCGTCACGGGTCAAGGGCTTGAAGACGATCACCTCATCCACCCGGTTTAAGAACTCCGGCTTAAAAGTCCTTTTGACCTCTTCCAAGAGCTGATCCTTCATGCTCTGGTAGGTAACCTCTTCCTTGGGCGACTGGAACCCCAGAGACCCCTGCTTGCGCAGCAGCTCGGCCCCGATGTTGGAGGTCATGATCAGGACTGTATTCTTGAAGTCCACCTTTCGGCCAAAGCTGTCGGTTAACCTGCCCTCCTCCAATACCTGCAAAAGGAGATTAAAGACGTCCGGATGGGCCTTTTCCAGCTCATCCAAAAGCACCACGGAGTAAGGCCGGCGGCGCACCCGCTCGGTGAGCTGTCCGCCCTCTTCGTACCCGACGTAGCCGGGGGGCGCCCCC
>CAYJSX010000091.1:1814-5900 GCA_964372575.1 uncultured Planctomycetia bacterium | reverse complement strand
TTCTGGCGACCTACAGCTTTGCCGCTCGTGACTGTGTCGTTTGCAACGCTGCAGAATCTGACAGCTATCTCACAAAGACCGGGGGTCAATTGGCCCGAGGGGCTGCCAATACCAGCTTGGGCTGGACGGAGATGGTCAAACAGCCGGTCAAGGAGGTCAAGAATGGTGGCAACGTGGTGGCTGGCTGCGTCAAGGGGGTAGGCAAGACCTGCAAGCGGATGGCTCAGGGAGCAGGGGAGATCTTGACGAGTCCTCTACCCAGGGCCAAGAATGGCAAGTTCACCAAGGTGGCTTCAGATTGTCCATTAGGGGTGGTTGGTTTAACAGACCGATAAACCGAAGGCATCTCCAAGCGGGCCTGGGGGCGTTTCCCAAGGCCCGCTTTTCTTTAAGGCAAGGAAAGCCGCCGGATGGATAAAACAGGCCTGATCGTCCAGATGGCCGCTTTGGCCCTGTGCCTGTGGGCCGAGTCGTTCTTTCCGCTCTTCATGGATCGGGCAGGCCGGCTGCGGTGGCTCCATGTGGCGCGCAACCTGACGATCGGGCTGATCAATGGGGCGATTCTCACCTTTGGATTTTCCGGTCTGATCCTTTCGGCCGTGCAATGGGGCGAGCTTCATCAGATCGGGCTGATGCATCAGCTCCCCCTGCCGGCCCAGGCCGAGCCCTGGGTGGGCTTCCTCGCCTTTGATGGCTGGATGTATTTCTGGCATCGGGCCAACCATCGCCTTGCCCTCCTGTGGAGGTTCCACCGGGTCCACCACAGCGATGACGCGGTCGATTCCTCCTCGGCCTACCGATTCCATCTGGGGGAGATGGTGATCTCCACCCTGCTCAGGTTGGCCGTGATTCCTTTGCTGGGCATCCGACTGGCCGATTTGCTCCTCTACGAGCTGATCCTGCAGCCGGTGATCCTCTTTCACCACAGCAACATCGACCTTCCGGCTCGGCTGGATGGGTGGCTGCGGCTAGCGGTGGTTTCCCCCAACATGCACCGGGTGCACCACTCCGATTGGCCGCAAGAGACCAACTCGAACTACGCCAGCATCTTCTCCTTTTGGGATCGGATCTGGGGAACCTACCGCCAGCGCAACGCCGCCCTTCTCCGTTATGGCCTCAAAGAGTTTCGGCACCCCCGCTGGCAGTCTCTGGGCGGGATGCTGGTGAATCCCACTGTTTAGAACAAAAAGGGGTTCCAAGTTTAATCCTGGAACCCTCAGGGTTAAACTCCTCGCCTGGTACCGGAAGAACCCCCGACAGGATCTGCCTTGGCGCAGGAACCGCGATCCCTACCGGATCCTGGTTTCAGAGCTCATGCTCCAGCAGACCCAGGTCGAGCAGGTCATCCCTTACTACCGCCGGTTTCTCAAGAGATTTCCCACCCTTCGAGTTCTCGCCCAGGCGCCCCTGGCCCAGGTCTTGGACCTGTGGGCAGGGCTGGGCTACTATTCCAGGGCCAGGAACCTGCACGCCGCGGCCCAAAAGGTTTTAAAGGAGCACGCCGGCCAAATACCGGACGATCCCGCCCAACTTCTCAAGCTTCCTGGGGTGGGCCGATACACCGCCGGGGCGGTCGCCTCGATCGCCTTCGGGCGGCCTACACCCGTGCTGGATGGAAACGTGACACGGGTTTTGTGCCGCTATTTTGCCATCCGAAAAACCCCAAGCGATCCGGCCGTTTCCAAAAGACTCTGGAAACTCGCGGCCGATCTCATTCCCAAAAAGGGGACAGGCACCTTTAATCAAGCCTTGATGGATCTGGGGGCCCTGATCTGCACACCCCGCAGCCCCCAATGCGGCCTCTGTCCCCTCGCGCAGGGCTGCCGGGCTCGCCGGCTGGGACTCCAGGAGGTCATCCCCCCTCGCCGGCGGTCGGTTCCCAGAAAAAGAATTCGTTACGTCTGCGCCATTCTAGAAATGAACGGCTCGGTCTTGATCGGCCGCCGCCCCTTCTCAGGGCTTCTGGCCGGGCTGTGGGAGTTTCCAGGGGGAGAAAAGAGGCCGGGCGAGTCAGACGCCCAGGGCCTGCGCCGGAATCTGAAGGAGCGTCTAGGCCTGACCGTCAAGCCCGATGGTTTTAAAGTTGCCTGCCAGCAGACCTTAACCCATCGGGAACTGGAGATCCGAGGCTTTACCTGTGGCTGGTCTGGGGATTTGAACCCCCGCTGGTATCAGGAGCTGCGCTGGATTCCCAAGGGGATGCTGGGCAAGGTCCCCTTCTCCGCCGGCATGCAGAAGATTCAGAGAACGCTTCTTGAAAGGACACTTCATTCTGAGAGAAGTGTCCCCGAGAGAAGCGTTCTCAGGTTAGAGAGGATCGCCTCGACAGAGCGGGCCCGGTTTAAGGCGTAGAAGTGAAGGCCAGGGACGCCACTTTTCAGTAGGGCCTCGCACATCCGGGTGGCCAGCTCAATCCCGTACTGGGTGGCCCCCTCCTCGTCATTCTCGTACTTGGCAAGCTCCCTCTCCACGGCCGCCGGAATCTTCGATCCGCACAAGGCCGCGAATCGCCTGAGTTGCGGCACCGAGAGGATCGGCAGAATCCCTGGAACGACCGGCACCGCGATCCCCGCCCTCCGGACGTGGCCCATGAATTCAAAGAAGTAGGCCTCATCCAGGAAAAGCTGTGTAATCACGACACATCCACCCGCCTCGATCTTTCGCTTTAAAAAGGCGATGTCCGAGGCCCGGTCTTTGGCCTCTGGGTGAACCTCGGGGAAACCGGTCACCGCGATGGCAAACCAGGGATCTTTGTGCGCCTCCTCAATGAGCTCCACCGACGATTGGAACCCGTCCGGATGGGGTTTGAAGTTCGGCTGATCGCGGGGAGGATCTCCCCGGAGGGCCAAGAGGTTATAGACGCTGGCGGCCTTGATCCTCTTTAAGTTCTGGTGGGTTTCCTCCTTGGATTGCCCGATGATGTTGAGGTGGCAGGTCGCCTCGACCTTCGCCTCATTCTTAAGGCGCGCGCACAGGTCGATCGTGAGGTCTCTCGTGGAGCCGGCGGCGCCGAAGGTCATCGAGAAGAAGGCCGGCTTGAGAAGGTTTAACCGGGGGACCGTTTCGGAAAAGAGCTTCTCCACCGCCTTAGGGATCTTGGGCGGGAAAAACTCGATCGAGATGTCCGGCCTGCTCGAGCGGTAGAGCTCGGTGAGCCGCATCAAGGTCAGGCCTTTTTCAGGCGCAGTCGTCGAGTCCGGCGGACGATCAGGAAGGTGACAAAGGCGAAGAGCAGATAGGGTGCGGCCATCAGGAGGGCGATCGAGGCGGCATAACCTTGGAGGAGTTTAGCGGCGGCCGGGCCTCCTTGGGAGGCGATGGCATCCGCGCAATTGGGGCAGGCCCACGCAACAGCCGTCAGGATTCCCATCTCATTCGGTACAGCATCCAGTAGACTACCACGCCGGTCACCGAGACGTAAAGCCACACCGGGAAGGTCCATCGGGCGATCCGCCGGTGCTCCGGGATCCGGTTTTTAACAGCGAGATAGAGCGTTCGGAGGGCCAGCGGAACAACCGCCACCGCCAGGATCGTGTGCGAGATCAGGATCGTCAGATAAGTCCCACGGGCCAGGCCGGTTCCCGGGAACCGGGTCGCCCCGTGATGGGCATGGTAGTAAAGGTAGCTCGCCAGAAAGAGGGTCGAGACCAAGAAGGCCAGCATCATCACTGCGGCATGGGCCTTGATCTTGCCTTTAAGGATCAGAAAGAGCCCTGCCAGAAGGAGAAGCGCCGCCGTCCCGTTTAAACTGGCATTCAGGGCAGGTAAGGAGACCAACCCACACCTCCTTCGGTGATTATCCCAGCGCCGTGCCGATGAAAACGAGAAGGGTGGCCAGACCGATCAGAAAAAAAGGAAAGACGGCCACGATCCAGAGGGGAACGACCTTTTCAAACCTCAGGTGCATGAAGAAGAGGGCAACCAGCGCCGCCTTGACCAGGGAAACGAGCAGGATATGGCCCCCCCCCCCCCCGTTTGTAACCCGGGGGGTTGTCTTTTTTGTGCCCCGCGCCCGGCGGGGGGTGTGGCCATCCCCCCTGAGGGGGGTGTTTTGGGTAAAGGGGGGGGCCGTTTTCATAGGTGAGT
>CAYJSX010000091.1:0-1804 GCA_964372575.1 uncultured Planctomycetia bacterium | reverse complement strand
AAATGGGAACCAGCCGCTCGTATTTCAGATGCATTTAAAACAGGGCGACGAGAACCGCCTTTACCATAGTCACTAGCCGGATCATCAGGACCGCCTCTGTCTTGGAAAGCGGCAGGTAAGAGATGAAGGTCCCCGCCGCCAGCAGGGCGATGAGCCATCCCCAGATCAGGAGGTATTTGGCGTAACTGGGCTGCGCCTTTTCCATCGTTAGATCAAGTATAGCAGTGGGAAGAGGAAGATCCAGACCAGATCGACAAAGTGCCAGTAGAGCCCTGAGGTCTCGACGTAATGCCCCTTTCGCTCAAGAAAACCTCTATCCAGGGTCATTCCCAAAATCCAGAGGTTGGCGATCACGCCCCCCAAGACGTGCAGCCCATGGAAGCCAGTCAGGGTGAAATAGCAGTCCCAGAAGAGGGCGGTTCCAGGGAAATGGCCGTGCGCAAATTTGGCGGAATATTCCCAGGCCTTGACCCCCAAGAAGCCGCATCCCAAGAGGATGGTCAGCCCCAGGAAGAGTCTGAGCCTCTTCAGGTCGGACCGATGCACCGCTCCTACTCCCAACGCCATCGTGAGGGAACTCGTTAAAAGGATAAAGGTGTTCAGGGCGGCCGCCGGAATGGAAAGCTCCTCGCCCGGATGGGGCCAATGCGCCAGCCCTGCCCGTAGGACGATGTAAGCCCCGATCAGGCCCGTGAAGAACATCACCTCCGAGGCCAGGAAGACCCACATCCCCAGCTTCACGGAGGGAATGCCGGTGGCGGTGGGTTGCGCCGTTGCCGTGGTCGCGCCGCTCATAGGAACATCCGATCCAGAGTCATCGTCGCCAAAAGAAAGGGAAGATAAATCAGCGAACCGACAAAGAGCCTGCGGGCCGCCGGAAGGGAGCGCAGCCAGGCAGTGGACAACCCCAGGGCGAAGAAGAAGATCCCTGCCGCCAGGGCCGCGAAGAAATAAAAGCTCCCGAACGACCCCAGCGTGGCGTGCAGGAGAGAAACCGGTATCAGCGCTAGGGTGTAGAGGGCGATCTGCCTGCCGGTCATCCAGCCCTCAGGGTCCAGGACCGGCAGCATCTTGAAACCGGCCCGCGCGTAATCTTCCCGGTAGGTCCAGGCGATCGCCAGGAAGTGGGGAAGCTGCCAGAGGAAGAGGATCCCGAACAAAAGCCACGCCTCCAGGTTCAGCGATCCATTCCCAGCGGCCCAGCCGATTAAGGGGGGCATGGCCCCTGGAATCGCTCCCACCAAGGTGCACAGGGCCGACCGTCCTTTCAGCGGGGTATAGAGGAAGAGATAGAACCCTAAGGTGAGGATTGCCAGCAGGCCGGAGAGCCGATTCGCCCCAACGCTTAGAATCAGAACGCCGGCCAAGGAGAAGATCGTCCCAAGAAGCAAGGCCTCTCGCGGGGTGATCCTGCCGGAAGGAAGGGGACGGTGCCTGGTTCGGTTCATCTTGGCATCCTGCTCTTTCTCCAGGTATTGGTTCAAGGCCCCGGCCCCGGCGCCCACCAGGGCGGTTCCCAGGATCGTGACCAGCAGCGTAAGCGGGGCGAAGGCAGCGGCAGAGCTTCCAAAGAGATAGCCCACCAGAGCCGTGGCAACCGCCAGGAGGGTCAAGCGGGGTTTTGTCAGCTCCTGGTAGGCCTAGAATCGGCCGGATGGTAAACGATGCGCAGCAGCAAGATAAACCGTTAGGCCAAAACAGATGGAGAGCATCAGGGCACCCACCGCCAGATGGGCAGTTGCCAAAAGGGGATGGTTGGCGCTCACAAAAGTCACTCCACCCAAAAGGAGCTGCAAGGCCAAGA
>CAYJSX010000090.1:4492-5901 GCA_964372575.1 uncultured Planctomycetia bacterium | reverse complement strand
CGTTGCTCACGCGCGTTCCGGCATCCTTGACCTTATTCTCCAGGACATCGTTGAGCGTCTTCACCGCTTGCTCCACAGAGGCCACAAACGCCTCCAGGCGCGCTTCATCTATTTGCCCAACGGTCTTGAGATGCAGGTCGTACAGCGACAAGAGATAGGGCACCGCCATCGAGTAAGGCATGATGACCACCCGATACTCCTTGTAAGACTGAAAGTGTGCGTTTCTCAAAATGCCATAGGCCGAATCGGGAACCGCACACACCGCAAACGTCGTCGTCGCCTGAGGATCCAGATATTTAGAAACCTCGCGGGCACGCGCCAAGATTCGCCGCTCGATCTCCTGGGCCAAGGCCTCTTTTTTGCCATCCTCTTCTTCGGTCTGTGCCAACTGCTCCAAGAGCTCTATGGCCACAAATTTGGAATCTACAGGGAGAATCCTCCGATCAAACAGGACCAGACCAAATTCAACATCCCGATAAGGGCTTCGGATCCACTCGGTCGGGAAGGCCCGCAAGGCCTCCCGCAGGATATTCTCGCCCGCCATCCCCGATCTTCGCCCCACCAACGTCGCCTGGACAGATCCCAGTTGATCGGCCATTTTATTGAGCCTTTTACTGGACTCCTCCAGATCCCTCTGCCTCTCTCCCTTCAGGGTTGCCAGTTCCCTAGAGGTCTCCTCCACCTGCTTGAGGACGTCCTCCAGGTTCAACTTAAAAGCGGAATCCCCACCCCACTGAGCCTTGAGATCGTTCACAGCCCCGCTGAGCTGGACCAGCGTCTGCGTCAGGGCGTCCAGTTGATTGAGCTTCTCCAGCTTCTCCAGCTTCTCCGGAGGCAGAGGCCCGCTCACCAGATTCCAGGTCTTAAAGAGGAGAAGGAGGAGCAGACCCAGAACAACAACGGCAAACAAAATCTCCAGCGTCATCGGCCAGAACCCTTCTCGACGAACTTCATCCTCAGCTCGTACAAGAGGCCCGAGAGCATAGATTCCTCATCGGGCTTGAGGTTGCCCCGAGTCTTCTCGTGGAGCATCCCCAGGATGTCGATGAGGTTCTTGGCCTGCTCCAGGTCCACCGCCAGCGTGCCGTTGGCCGGATGGGGAACCTCCCCCAGGCACATCATCGCCTGCATCGAAAGGGAGGAGACAAAGCTCTTGAAGTCAACCGACCCGGCCTCCTCTCGGCGAGAGCCCTGCGGTTGTCTCGCCGGCGAGGGCCCACGGGGCGGAGCTGTCCCTTGCTTCTCTTTCTCCACCTGGGCCTTCCAGGCGTCGTCTACCCTTTTTTGACTCCCCTCGGGAATCTCCACCCCTTCCCCTTGCCCTTAACTGGGCGATTCCGCCTCAACCATCTCTGGGGCGCCTGAGGGCTCCCCCACCACCACGACACAGCGATTTTCGTCCAGCAGCT
>CAYJSX010000090.1:3424-4482 GCA_964372575.1 uncultured Planctomycetia bacterium | reverse complement strand
GGCCCTGCGCACGTCTTCCTCCGTGGCCCGCTGGACCCAGGCGTCGTAGCGCTCGTCGAAGTCGAGCCCCAGGTCGTAAAGCTCATTCAAGGTTAACTGAAAGATTCGGCCTGAGAGGGACTGGCGGGCGATCCGGCGGGCTCCCAGGAGCCCCTGCTGGGCTGCCGCGAACTCCTTTTTATCGATCCGCTGGGTCTCCAAACGGCGAAGCTCCGAAAAGAGGGCTTCCCGCACCTGAGACACCTTGGAGGGCTCGGCCAGGGCATAAAGGAGAAAGGTCCCGGGATCCACCCCGTGGATCGCCGAGGCCCCCACCGCGTAGGCCAGTCCGCGCCGCTCCCGAATCTCGGCAAAGAGGCGCCCTGCCCCGCCCGAAAGAAGGGTTTCAGCCAAATCAACGAGCGGCAGCCTTGGATCGCGGATGGAAATCCCTGGAAAGCCGATCATGATGAGCGCCTCCTGCCGGGGAGCCACCTCCATGTGTACCCGGGTGGAGGTCAATTCCGGCTCGGAAGAGATCTGCGGAGTTCCGCCAGGCCCTGGAGAAACCCCTTCGAAGGCACCCGCGAGGAGTCTTACCGCCTCCTCCTTCTTGAAATCGCCGGCGATTCCCACCACCATCTGCTTGGGATCACGCACCTGAGCAAAGAAGGCCTCAAGATCGGATCGACGGATGATGGAGACCGCCTCCTTGTTTCCCAGGGGATCCAACCGGTAAGGATGAACGGTGAAAAGGGTACCCATAAGCCGGCGCAGCCCCCAAGGAAAGGGGTCCTCCTCTTTAGCCGCCAGCTCTGCCAGAAGGAGCTCGCGCTCCTTTTTAAACTCCTCATCAGGAAAGGCTGGCTCCTGGATCACTTCTTTAAGCAGTTGGACCGCCCGTTCCAGTTCAGGGCTGAACACCTCCATGGAAAGCCCCAACGCGTTTCGGCCGCTAAAAGGGTGCAAAGAAGCCCCCATGCCTTTAAGCTGATCGGTGATGGCCGTGTAGTTTCGCTTTTGCGTCCCGCGAAGAAGCATCCGGGAGGTCAAGGTGGAGATGCCGTTTGTCTCCCCGT
>CAYJSX010000090.1:0-3414 GCA_964372575.1 uncultured Planctomycetia bacterium | reverse complement strand
TCGCCACCTGCAGGCTCACCAAGGGCAAGCGGTGGTCCTCGTAGAGGACGAGGCGCAACCCGTTGGCGAGGGTAATCTTTTCAGCCGCCGCTAGCGGTTGCGGGACGTTTGGCGAGGCTGGGCGGCCCGGCGGGGCCTCCCCTTTCGGCAGAAGGGTCACCACGGTGGCCTTCTCCGGGTCCAGAAATTTCTGGGCCGCCCGCTTAAGATCCTCCGGGGTCAGCCGCATCACCTTTTGAACATACCTTTGAGAGAACTGAGGATCCCCCACCAAAACCTCATGGGTGGCCAGATCCGAGGCGCGGGCCCCGACCGTTTGCCGGCCCTCCAGGTACTCCCGGATCATCCCCTTTTGGGCCGCCGCCAGTTCACCATCAGCCAGCGGTTCCTGTCGCAGACGGGCCAGCTCGCTCATGAAGAGCTCCTTCAACCTGGAAAGCTTCTCCGGCTCCAAGCGCATCGAGGCGATAAACAGGCCCGGCTGCTGCGGCGTGTAGTTGTAGGTGTGGACCGAGTAGACCCACCCGGTATCCTTCAGTTTCCGCTCCAAGATCGAACCCCGTCCTCCTCCCACAATCCAGGAAAGGGTGTCCAGGGCGTACAGCTCTTCGTTGTTGATCGAGATCCCTGGAAAGCCCACCGCCAGGATCGCGTGGGCCGCCTGGGAGACGGTGACCGCCTCCTTCGGTGCCACAGGGGACGGCTCTTCTACCCTTTGGGCCAGAGGGAGGGTCCTGCGCGGGATTGCCGAGGTCAACCCCTCAAAACGCTTGAAGACCTCCTGCGCCTTGACATCCCCCACCACCGCCAACACGATGTTGTTCGGCGCGTAGTGGCTGCGGTGGTACGCGAGGGCCTCCTCCCGAGTCAGGCGGCTTACCAGCGACTCATACCCGATGATCGGCAGACGGTACGGATGGACCTGGAAGGCCCTCTCAAAGAGAAGGTCCCAGGCCACCTGCTCCGGGTCGTCCTTTCGAAGCGCCAGCTCCCTGAGCACCACCCCCCGCTCCTTGGAGAACTCCCCAGGATCCATGCTGGGAAAGAAGAGGGCATCCACGAGCAGGTCGGCCGCGTCGCTGGCGAACTCCTTGTTCGCCACGAGCGTATAAGCGGTGGTATCGTACGAGGTGTACCCCTGGGTGGTTCCCCCGTAGGAACGGGCCTCGGCCTCCACCTGGCCTACCCCACGGCGCTGGGTCCCCTTAAAGAGCATGTGCTCCACGACGTGCGAGATCCCGGTTCCCAGGAATTCCCCCTCGGTGGCAGAGCCGGTACGCACCACCGAGTGAAAGGCCACCAACGGGGAGGAGGGATCCTCCTCCACCAGGAGGATCAATCCATTGGGAAGGACCCTGCGCTCTATGACAGAGCTAGGCAGGGGGTCAGCCGAAAGATTCGGCGCTGCAGGATGAGCCACTGGTATGCTCCGACAACCCGTAACGAGGAGAGCGAGAAAGAAAGCTAGAATCGTCTTCGGCCTTCTCGCAGCTTTCGCCGCCGAGCGACCGAAGGTTTCTCATAATGCTTCCGGGCCCGGACGACCTTGAGGATTCCTTCTCGTTCGACTTTCTTCTTGAGGCGCCTTAAGGCCTTTTCGAGAGGCTCGTTTTCTCGGACTTCAACCACCGGCATGAGTTCGTAACTCCTTTAAAATCATGATACAACCTCCCGCGGCCACAGTCAACCCTCAGGCGACTGCCTTGGACGGTGCCAAGGCGGGAGGCCAATTCGCTGGGCGCGGCCAGGGACATAGCCGAAGACCCCCCTGCGGCACCCGGCACCTGTGGAAACGGTATCCCTCAGTACCCCTCAGCTCAGCACCCATCAGTACTTCTGTTATAATCAGGGCGACATGAAGAAAATCTGGCCTTTGTGGCTGATCATCGTCTCGGCTGGGATCCTCGCATATCACAACAGCTTGGCCGTTCCATTTATTTTCGACGACTTGAGCATCATCGTGGAGAACGAGCAAATCCGTTCCCTGAAACCCCTCTGGGCTCCCCTCTTTGGAACGACACGCCCCGCGCTTTACTTTTCTCTGGCAGTCAACCATGCCATTGGGAACCTGCGGGTGGAGGGGTACCATCTGGTGAACCTGACCCTTCACCTTTTGACGGCCCTGGCCCTGTTCGGGGTGACGCACCGGGCCCTTACGAGAATCCCACGAAATCCATCGAGATCGGATTTCAATCCGCTGGGAATGTCTTTCGCCGTCGCACTTCTGTGGGTTGTACACCCGCTCAACACGCAAGGCGTCACTTACCTCATCCAACGATCGGAATCGGGAATGGCGCTCTGTTACCTCATGACCCTCTACGGCACGCTTCGAGGCGCCGAGGCGGTCCGTCCGCTCAGGTGGCATCTGTTGGCCTTGTTTTCCTTTGTGCTGGGCATGGGCTTTAAGCCGAGCATGCTCACCGCCCCTTTTGCCGTATGGCTGTGCGACCGAATCTTTCCTTCGGTTACGTTCCGTCAGGCCACTGAGCAACGGCAATGGCTTTACATCGGCTTTGCCATAACAGGTCTTTTGTACGCCGGGCTTTACCTCACCACCACCGACCGGCTTCAGACGGGCGCCGGAGCCTTGGTGAAGGACCTCTCTGTCTGGTCGTATGCCCTTACCCAACCGGGAGTGATCCTCCATTACCTTCGGCTTGCTCTCTGGCCGCATCCCCTCGTGTTGGATTACGGTTGGCCGCCCGTGGAGACGGTAGGCGAGGCATGGCTGCCATCCTTGCTCTTGGTTGGACTGGGGTTGGCTACCCTTTGGGCATTACGCCGAGGGTTTAAGGCGGCATTCTTGGGTCTCTGGCTCTTCCTGACTCTCCTTCCCACCTCCAGCTTCTTTCCGCTTCAGGATCTCGCCTTCGAGCACCGCATGTATCTGCCGCTTATGGCGGTGGTGGCCGGGGTGGTTTTTGCAGCCCGACAAGGGCTGCTCCTCCTCTTTCCGTCGCCTGGGAAATCCAGCCAGGCCATGGCGCTGGGTCTGCTGGTTCTGGCCACAGTCGCCTTGGGTGCCTGCACCATTCGCAGGAACGCGGATTACCGAAGCGTTATTTCCATCTGGAGCGACGTGATCGCCAAACGGCCAGGCAACGCCCGAGGCCACTACAACTTAGGCAGGGCCCTGGTGGAAGAGGGAAGGCTGGAAGAGGCAAAGCGGCTTTTCATCCGGGCTTTAGAACTTGAACCCAAACACTCTTACGCCCACAACAACCTGGGGAGCCTCCTCGCTCAACAAGGCCGGTTCAAAGAAGCCGTTTTCCATTTCAAAGAGGCAGCACAACTTGATCCCCATAACGCTGCTGCCCAGAAAAACCTCGACCTCGCCCTAAAGAAACTCTAAATAAAAATGGGTACCATTTCCAAATGTGCAGGGTTCAGCTGATCAATCTAGGAGACTTTCGT
>CAYJSX010000089.1:0-5918 GCA_964372575.1 uncultured Planctomycetia bacterium | reverse complement strand
CGGCAGCAGCGCCCGGGTGTGGTTCGACCTCTACCATGCCGACGCCCGCCGCGTCGACGCGGTGGCCTCGATGCTCGACCTGGACGACTCCCGCCGGGAGGGAGAGTGGATCCCCAATCCGAAGGGAGGCCGTGAGAATCTGGAGGCGATCCACTTCTTAAGGCGCCTGAATGAGGCGGTCTACGCCTCTTACCCCGAGGTGCAGACGATCGCCGAAGAGTCCACCGCCTGGCCGATGGTCTCCCGCCCCACCTCGATGGGAGGCCTGGGATTTGGCTTCAAGTGGGACTTGGGCTGGATGCACGACACCCTCTCGTATCTCGCCAGGGATCCGGTCCACCGCAAGCACCACCACAACACGCTGACCTTCCGGATGCTCTACGCCTTCACCGAAAACTTCATCCTGCCCCTTTCCCACGACGAGGTGGTGCACGGCAAGGGCTCCCTGCTTTCGAAAAGCCTTAAGGACGACTGGCAGAGGTTCGCCACCTTAAGGCTCCTCTTGGCCTATCTGTACGCCCAGCCCGGCAAGAAGCTTCTCTTCATGGGCTCGGAGTTCGGTCAGCGCAGAGAATGGAATCACGAGGAGAGTCTGGATTGGCACCTCCTGAAAGAGCCCTGGCACGAAGGGGTCCGCCGTCTCGTGGCCGACCTGAACCGGCTCTACCGCGGCGAACCGGCCCTGCACCAAGCCGACTTCTCCCCCGAAGGCTTTGAGTGGGTGGACTGCCACGACGCCGAAGGCAGCACCTTAAGTTTCTTGCGGAAATCCCCCGAAGCCCCGGAGGTCATCCTGGCAGCGCTCAATTTCACTCCGGTGCCCCGCACGACCCACTCGATCGGTGTTCCTCGCGGCGGAATCTGGAAGGAGATCCTCAACACCGATGCCAAGGAATATGGCGGCAGCGGCCAGGGCAACCTCGGCCAAGTTTCTGCGCAGTCGACCCCCATGCACGGCCGTCCCTGTTCGCTCACGATCAACCTTCCCCCGCTGGGCGCCGTTCTCCTGAAAAGTTATCCACATTTGGTGCCTGGCACCAAAAGTTATCAACAGTCGGTGCCTGGCACCAAATGTTGAAAACTGGCCAGCGGTACGTCGCCATACACGGACACTTCTACCAGCCACCCCGGGAGAATCCCTGGACCGACGAGATTGAAAAGGAAAGCTCCGCCCATCCCTATTCCCATTGGAACGAGAGGATCACGCGCGAGTGCTACCAGCCAAACGCGAAGGCCGCCATCTTGAACCCGCAGGGTAAGCTGGTCCAGGAGATCAACAACTATGCCCGGATCAGTTTTGACTTCGGCCCCACCCTATTGGCCTGGCTGGAAAAGAAGCATCCTGAGGTCTACCAAGCCATCCTCCAGGCCGACCAGGAAGGCCAACGGGCTTTTGGGGAGGGCTCTGCCTTGGCGATGCCCTATGGGCACCTGATCCTCCCACTGGCCGCGCCCCGAGATCGAAAGACCCTCATCCTCTGGGGCTTGAGGGATTTCGAGCGCCGGTTCGGCCGAAAGGCGCAGGGGCTCTGGCTCCCAGAGACAGCGGTGGACAATCTCACCCTCGAGATCCTGGCGGATTGCGGGATCCGATTCACTCTCTTGGGAGAGCACCAGGCCGCGCAGATCCGCCGGATGGGAGAGACGGCCTGGCAGGATCTTCCTGCCGGCGCTTCCCTTCCCCGGGTCGCCTATCGGTCCCCTTTGGCCTCTGGAAAGAGCATCAACCTCTTCTTCTTCGATGATCGCCTCACGCAGGGTGTGGCCTTTGGAGGACTGCTGCGGGATGGCGAAGGGTTTGTCCGAGCGATCATGGGACCTTTTCAGGAAGGGGCTACCGGCCCGCAGCTCGTCTTCCTCGCCACCGATGGAGAGACCTACGGCCACCACCACCGCTTCGGAGAGATGGCCCTGGCCTACGCCTCAGACGCGATCGAGACCAGGGGTGAGGCGCGGCTGACCAACCCTGCCGCATTCCTCAAGCAGCACCCGCCCACGTGGGAAGCGAAGATCGTGGAGAACAGCTCCTGGAGCTGCGCCCATGGGGTTAAGCGGTGGATAAAAGATTGCGGCTGTCACGTTGGAGGCCGGTCGGGCTGGAATCAGGCCTGGCGCGCTCCCCTCCGGGAGGCGCTGGAGGAGCTCAGAGAGCGGCTCGACGCCCTCTACGAAGAAAAGGCCGCCGCGCTCTTCAAAGATCCCTGGCTTACCAGGGATCAGGCGATCGAAATCCTTTTGGACCGGTCGCAAGAGGCTGGCGCCCGGTTTCTTCAGGCGGCCGCTGGAAGGCCTCTCACACCGGAAGAAGTTGATCGGGGATTAAAACTCCTGACCCTGGCGCGGTGCGCCCTGTTGATGTTCACCAGCTGCGGCTGGTTCTTTGACGATCTGGCCGGAATCGAGACGATCCTGGTGCTTCGCTACGCAGGCCGGGCCATCCAACTGGCCCAGACCTTCGACGAGAAACCGATCCTTCCCAGCTTCCTCGAAAAACTCTCCCGCGCCCAGAGCAACCGTTCTCCCTTCTTAAACGGGCGCGTCCTGTTTGAAAAAGAGATTCGCCCCCTCTTCTACCGGGCCTGACCCAGCAGTTCTTCCAGATCCAGGCCCACATATTTGACCGAGGCGGCCGGTCTTTTACCCTTCGCGTTGGCCACCCAAAGCCGAGGGTAGGCGTAGACGACACTCTGGATGTTGGTCTCCGGGGCAATCGCCCGGGCAATCGCCATGGCGATCTCTTCGTCCACCTGGCCGTGGAAGCGCTCAAGCAAAAGCCCTTGCCCCCGGTAGCGCACCTCATAGGCGCTGGACCCCCAAGGGGACTCCAGGCCTGGCGTCTTCGGATTCCCCCGACTGGCAAGCTGCAGCTCCCGCACCGACGGATCCAAGGCCCAGTCGGACCGGAAGATCGCGTTGGCCACTCGCAAGCCGAACGGGTTAGAAGGCTCGGCATCGATGGCGTGGAGGGCAAACCGGCTCCGGGTCGTCTCCAGGGCCACCGCCCTTTTGGCCTTGGCATCGGCAAAGAGATAATTGTAGCCGCCGGTCCTGGGTGAGTCCCGGATGATTTCGGCCGCCTTTTCTAAGTCTTCCGCGGTGTCCAAGACGCGGCGAAGCAGAAAAGGCATGGGGACCCCTTCCATCGAGGCATCCACCGTTTCAGAGCCAATCTCCGCCACCGAGATTCCCTCCTCATTCATTCCGGTGATCACCCCCGCGAATCCCAACCACCCCAAACTCACAAAGGCCCTTTTTCCGGCCGGACGCACCACAAAAATAGCGGCGTAGCGCTGAACGCCCGATTGGATCGCCCAATCCAGATTCCGAATCTGGATCAGCCGTCCATCCGCTGTGGCCTTTCCAAAGGCGGCGAAGCTGGCACAGGTGGTGGCCATGAGCTCTGGCAGGGCATGGATCTGCTGCAGGGTGGCCAGCGGAATCCCGGCCCCGTCCGAGAGCCCTTCCATCTCCTCCAGATAATCGCGCGGCACAAAAGGAGCTAACTGGCGCCAGGCCTGCTGCAGCTTCCGCCGGGCCATCCACCCGCCCACAAGGGGAATCTTCACTTCACGCCGGATGAAGGCCGAGGCGTTGGCCACCGATTCGCGGACCCGAGGACGCAGCATGGAGCCGTGCTGATAGCCGATCTCATAGGGGGAGCCGGAAAGGTAAAGAACCGGAAACGCGTCGACCCACGCCATCCTCCCTAAGGGGACCGTAGCGAGGATGGGACCCCTTGGGGCCTGGGGCGAAGCGCACCCCGTAAAGACAGCTATAAGCGGTAAGCTGTAAGCGATAAGAAAAACAGCTGTAAGCTGTAAGCTGTAAGCCTTAAGCCAAAACGCTTTTCGCTTACCACTTAAGGCTGAAGGCTCACGGCTGTCTTTTCTCATCGACCCTTTTTCCTTTCCGCTTACAGCTTAAGGCTTACGGCTTCTCTTCTTCGGTCTTATTTTCTCCGCTTACAGCTTACAGCTTAAAGCTTACGGCTTCTTTTTTTTGGGATAGAGCCCGGCCAACTGCTGGAGATGGTCCGCCAGCAACTGGGCAAAGGAGGGACCATACCAGCTCATCTTGGCTTCGTAGGACGCCAGCTTGTACTGAAGCGGTGTGACCGCGTAGCCCAGATAACCGTTGGCGTAGCCCACCAGAATGGATTGTCTCCCCGCAGAGACCAGCTTCGCCTTCAACTCTTGGCCCGCCTCGTGGGTGAGCTCCGCAGGCAGAGGAACGAAGAGAAACCCGTCCAAGGCCAGGAGGTTCAGGCGCGTGCGGGAAGGACGCATCAGCCGGCCGATCATCGGATGGATGAGAATCGGGCCCAAACGAAGCCGTGGAGTAGGCAGAGGGACCGACCTGCCCCAGGCGGCCAAATCGGTGTGTGAGCGCACAGAGATCTGGCTTAAAAGCCCGGTAGAGGCCTCCGCGAGGGCCGATCCAAAACGGCTGATCCGCTCTTCGGGATCGGCACCCAAGGCATCTTTGGGTCGAAGGTCCCCGGAGGCCCCATTGACAAAGAGTGCCAGGGCCCCAGGATAAGCGGCCTCCAGAATCCGGCAGACCTCTCCTGGGTAGTCCGCGCTGAACCGAAGGTCTTTCGGCTCCAACAGGGTCGGATGGGCTGAGGCGTTCACCAAGATGGCCATCGGCTCGCCGACCTCCGAGGTAACCAGGAAGACCCTCAAGGCCGGATCGGCAAGGTCGGAAGGGTTCATGCGGTTTTCCGTGAGGCCCTTCAAAGATTTCTCCTCCCCCGTCCCCCAGCGGGCCGGCCTCTGATCCCGAATCGCCTGGCCCACCGCCCATGAAATCCGGGCAGCGATCCCCTCCTCCACAGAGCGCTCATAGCGTCCGAAAACCAGTTCATAAAGGAAACCGGGCGCGATGGCCCCAGGGCCGGAGTGGGTATGGGTGGCGGCCAAGACAATCGCCTGAGGGTTCACCTGGTGCTCGCGCTGAATCCTTTTGACCAGGGCGTCGGCCATCGGCTGTGGGAAGATCAGCAGATCGGCCGAAACAATCACCAGGAGGTCTTCCCCGTCACTTAAGGTCAAAACCCGCGCATAGAGAGGATCCCGGATCCCTTGGGAAGGCCTTCCCCGGCGCTTGGCATAACCGGCCAGAGGAGTTCCCACCGATGGAGTGATCTCCACCTTGGCCATACCCGCCTTCAGAGGCGCATTGCCGGTGAGGTGGATCTGACGCCTTGCCTCCTCAAGGGCAGGAGGCTCGGCCGGTGGAGCCCCAGCGGTGGCGCACCCTGTAAAGACAGCTATAAGCGGTAAGCTGTAAGCGATAAGAAAAGCAGCTGTAAGCGGTAAGCGGTAAGCCTTAAGCCAAAACGCTTTTCGCTTACCACTTAAGGCTGAAGGCTCACGGCTGTCTTTTCTCATCGACCCTTTTTCCTTTCCACTTACAGCTTACAGCTTAAGGCTTATGGCTTCTCTTGGGATATCGGGCGGTGATCACCGTTTTAAGCCCCCCTCGCGCGTTAAACTCTCCGGACACCTCGGCCCAAACCGGCTTGACGGCCGCCACAAAATCGATCAAGATCCGATTGACGGCGTTTTCCTGAAAGATGCCGAGGTTGCGGTAGCCGTTCACGTAAAACTTGAGGGCCTTGAGCTCCACACACCACCTCTTCGGCTGATAGCGGATTCGGACAATCCCAAAATCGGGCAGTCCGGTCCGCGGACAAACCGAGGTGAACTCCGGGATCTCAAGGGTGACCTCGTAGCCGGGATACTGGTTGGGCCAGCACTCCAAGGGAGGTAACCTTGCCGCAACACCGGCCTTGGCATGCGCGCGGGTGTAGTGGGGCATCGAGTTCCTACCGTCTCCTTTCAAAGAGGATGACCACTGTCAATCTTCTATCTAGCAATCAAGCTAGGGTAGCGTCTGACGCTCAACGGTCGGAA
>CAYJSX010000088.1:2059-5964 GCA_964372575.1 uncultured Planctomycetia bacterium | reverse complement strand
AGCGACCGGGATGCGGGACGGAGCTTCTGAGCCAGTGATCCGCCGACTTCTAAAGATCATTCCGCTGCCCCTTTGGTTTTACCTCGTGCCGATGGCGGCCAGCACCGCCGGGTGGATTCCGGCCGCTCATCCCATTTACACCTTCTGCTCCCGTCAGCTTCTGCCGGTGTGCCTCGTTCTCCTGTTAATCGGCACCGATCTTGCGGCCCTGGCCCGGCTGGGCCGACTGGCCCTCCTGTTGATGCTCGCCGGCTCCATGGGAACTTTACTGGGAGGATTAATTAGCTTCTGGCTTTACCGCGCGAGCCTGCCTGATGGTTCTTGGGGAGCGGTTGGGGCCCTGTGCGCCAGTTGGATCGGGGGGTCGGCCAACCTCTTGGCTGTCAAGGAAGCGCTCAACGTCCCCGATCCGCTCATCGCTCCGATCATCGTGGTGGATGCCTTGATCGCCTACTCCTGGATGGGGCTCCTCATCTGCAGCTCCAACCTGCAGCAACGCTGGGATAGGTTGGTCGGGGCCACCCAATTAGAAAGGGTGCCAGGTTTTAACCTGGTACCCAAACAGGCCATCCCCTCGCCGGGGCCCCTCCTGCACCTTGCAACAGGCGTAGCCCTAGCCATCGGCATATCGATGGGGGCGCAGTTTGTGGCCCGATGGCTGCCGGAGGTGGGTAATGTGGTCAGCCGCGAGGCCTGGACGATTCTCCTCGTCACAACGATCGCGGCCGGGCTGTCGCTCACACCGCTGCGGCGCCTGGAGGAGGCGGGCGTTTCTCGGGTAGGGACGTTTCTCCTCTATATCCTGCTGGCCACAATCGGCGCGCGGGCCCAGTTTACCGCTCTTATGGAAACGCCGACCTTCCTGGCGCTAGGCCTGACTTGGATTGCCATCCATGGAGGGGTTCTTATTCTGGCCGGTTTACTCCTTAAGGCGCCGCTGGGCCTGATCGCCACCGCCTCCCAGGCCAATATCGGCGGCCCGATCTCCGCCCCGATCGTCGGGGCCACTTACGACGCCAAGCTGGCCGGCGTAGGATTGCTCATGGCCATCCTGGGCAACTTCCTCGGAACTTACCTGGGATTAATGCTGGCGGTTTTGATCCGGCCGCAGGTTTGAAGGCAGTCTAGAGAACGCTTCTTAAAAGGACACTTCTCTCCAGAGAGAAGTGTCCCAGAGAGAAGCGGTCTCAAAAAATGGTTGACAAACACACCAAATTCGACGAAAATGGTGTCTATGAAATACATACCGAGGCACCAGGGAGGCAGAATCCTGAAGGCCCTCCGGCGGGATAAGAGCGTTCTCCTGCTGGGCCCTCGACAAACCGGCAAGACCACCCTGGCCCAGCGGCTTCCGTGTTGCCTCGCCTTAAGCTTTGTCCAGCCTGAGGTTCGACAAAGATACGAGAAGAGCCCCTCCCTTCTGACGGGGGAGGTGGAAGCTCTCAAGCCCCCCCGTCCCACCGCCAGACCGCTCGTCTTCCTGGACGAGGTTCAGAAGGTGCCTAAGATCTTGGACGTCGTTCAAGATCTCATAGACCGGCGGAAGGCCAATTTCATTCTGACCGGCTCCTCCGCAAGGAAGCTTCGGCGAGGACCCAGCACCAATCTTCTGCCAGGAAGAATCGTGGCGTTAAAGCTGGACCCCTTTACCTTAACGGAGGGACCCGGACAGTCTCTTGACGACTGGCTTCTCTACGGAGCCCTGCCGGGCATCGCGGCCATCGAATCCCGCCAGGACAAGGAGACCGACCTGGCCTCTTACGTCACGGTCTACCTGGAAGAGGAGATCCGCGCGGAGGCCATCGTCAGAAACCTGGGCTCCTTCGCCCGGTTCCTGGAATACGCCGCCTCCGAATCTGGCCAGATCGTCAACCTAAGAAAGCTCTCCCAGGAAGTCGGGGTAGCCCATACCACCATCGCCTCTTACTACCAGATCCTGGAAGACTGCCTCATTGCCGAGCGGGTAGAGCCCATCACCCGAAGCAGGACGAGGAAGAAGCTGACCAAGGCTCAAAAATATCTCTTCTTCGATCTGGGGGTAAGGAGACTGGCGGCGAAAGAAGGGACCCGCCTTCCCCGAGAAACCTTGTCCCTCCTGTTCGAGCAGTTCGTGGGGCTGGAGCTCCTGAGGGCCTCGCGCGTCTCCGAGAGGAAGATCCAGATCCGATTCTGGCGAGATCCCGACGGCCCTGAGGTGGATTGGGTCATCGAGGAGGAGGGCACCTACCTCCCCATCGAGGTGAAGTGGACCGCCAGCCCGACCCCGAGAGATGCCCGGCACCTTCAGCTCTTTCTCTCGGAATACCCCCAGGCCCGCGCAGGATACCTCATCTGCCAAACCCCCCGCCGGGTAAAGCTGGCGGAGAGGCTCCTCGCCCTGCCCTGGCAGGAGCTCGACTCCCTCCTCCTATAAGAGAACGCTTCTTAAAAGGACACTTCTCTCCAGAGAGAAGTGTCCCAGAGAGAAGTGTCCCAGAGAGAAGCGGTTTCTACGCGCGCGGCGAAACGGCTAGGGTTTGAGGACTTTTTCGAGGAGGTCGCCCAGCACGTCGCTGGCCTTCTGGGTGATGACCCGGGAGGCGACGTAGCCGACGTCCGGCAGGACAACCACCTCGGGCAGGGTACCGGAGATCGCTACCGGCAGGGTGAACCTTCCCCCTTCTAGGAGGGCTGCGAGTTCTCGAATGCTTCCGACGATCGCGCTGGAAAGCTCCGGCTCGATCCGGAGGGTAAGCGTGCTGGCCATCCTTCCATCCAGCCCAATCGTCCCTCTGCCGGCCAACTCAAAGGCATCGGTGGCCAGGCGGAAGTTGTCAAAGGTGAGGGATTCCTTCTGGACGAGGGCGGTTACGTCGATCGGTTCAAAGGCGGTGTCCCGCCTGGAAAGTTTCTCCCGGTAAGAGGAAGGCAACTGACTCTCCAAGATCTGAAGCAGGCCAGGCAGAACCGTCAGCTGCCTGAAGATCTCCCGCAGGAGGTTGAGGTTCACCAGCGTCAATCCATCCAGGTGGAGATTCCCCTTGCCAGAGAGGGTTTTGGAAAATTGTTCTCCTAGGAGGCTTTGCGCGCTGCCTTGGAATTCGAGCCCCAGCTCTCCCTTCAAAGAGGTCTCGTTGGGCGAGGGCGCAGGAAACAGACGAGCCAGCTCCACCTTTTCCCCCCTGATCCGAAGCTGTTCCAAGGAGCCGGAGCTGCCGATCGTGGGCAGATGAAGTCTGCCTTGAATAGAGACATTCTGCCTTTGAGCCAAGAAGGCGAGTCTTGCCCGGAAATGGATCGGCTGGGTGAAAGAGAGGTTCGAGATCGAAACGTCAATCTGGTCCAGCAACAAAGAAAGGGGCGGACGACTGGAGGGATCGGTCAATCGAACCTGGGCCTGCTGGATCTCCAGCGAAGCGATGGAGAATGGCAGGCCGGGCGAAACGGGACTTGGCGCGCCGGGGGCCGAAGAGCCCTGGGGAGTTTTGGCAGGAGCTGGCCCTTGGGCCGCAGATGGAAAGCCCTCCACGGCAAGGGTGCCTTTGGGATCCTTCACCAGGGAAAGTTTCGGACGGACGATTCGAATGGCCCCGATCTCTATCCTTCGGCGCAAGAGCGGCGCCAGCCGGAGGGAGAGATCGAGACTCTCAATTTCAACAGCGGGCCGATCGAGGGTTTGCCGGTTGGGATAGACCGCGAAGCCCCGGAGGCTCACGTTCACCCCTCCAAAGAGGTTGACCCCAATCTGCTTGAGCTTGACCGGCCGGCCTAAAGACTGTTCGATTCCCTGGATGAGGTTCTTCCGGTAATGCTGAATCCCCCAGGTTAAAAGAAAAGAGGCGGCGGCCAGCCCTGCCAGAACCAGAACGAGGAAGATCAAGAGCCATCTCTTAAAGAGGGACTTTTTACGATCTTCCTTATGGGCG
>CAYJSX010000088.1:0-2049 GCA_964372575.1 uncultured Planctomycetia bacterium | reverse complement strand
TCGTTGCCCTTCTTCCACTTGATGTTGCAGCCCATCGAGGGCCTTTGAGCAGGGTTGACTGGCTTGTCCGCCAAGACCGCCTCCAGGGCGGCCCGGAGATCCTTGCCGTTTATGGGCTTGCCGTTGCCTGGTCTGGCCTCGTCCAGTTGGCCGCGGTAGAGGAGCTTTCGGTTCTTGCCAAACAGGAAGAAATCCGGCGTGCAGGCCGCGGTGTAGGCCTGGGCCACCGCCTGAGACTCGTCGTAGCAGAGGGGAAAGGTAAACCCAAGCTCCAGGGTCATCTCTTTGAGTTTGTCCGGGGCATCGTCAGGGTAGTTGGCGGCGTCGTTGGCGCTGACCGCAACGATCCCCACATCCTTGTTCGCGTAATCCTTCCCCAAACGGGCCAGCTCTTCCCGGACGTGCACCACGTAGGGGCAGTGCCGGCAGATGAACATCACGAGCAGCGCCTTCTTTAAGGCAAAGTCGTCCCGGGTGATCGTTTTTCCAGAGACCACATCCGGCAGCTTGAAATTAGGAGCCGTAGTCCCCAAGGCCAGCATCGTTGAGGGTGTTAAGGCCATCTGTCATCTCCTTCAATGAGAACGCAACCTTACGGAGTTCGCCAACGCTCGCCACAACACTTGGCGAGTCCGCTATACCTTGTGGCGGAACCTTTGGCGGACGACGTAAGTTGCTGTCCGAATTGACCCCCCGCGCTTTGCTTCGCAAAGCGAAGCATGGGGGGCAAATTCAGCCAGGGACTTGTGTTCACCTCGTTCCGCAAGTCCCGGCTTCATTTGACTAAACCGCAAACCGAAAGTAGACCACATCTCCATCCTGAATGAGGTACCCCTTTCCCTCCAGACGGAGCTTACCCTGTTCCTTAGCAGCCGCCTGGTTTCTGCAGACCACAAGATCATCAAAAGAGACGACCTCGGCCCGGATAAAGCCGCGGGCCATGTCGGTGTGAATCTTGCCGGCCGCCTCCAGGGCGGTGGCTCCCCGGCGCAGGGTCCAGGCCCGGTTCTCCTTCTCGCCCAAGGTGAAAAAGGTGATGAGCTTCAAGAGGGCGTAGCCAGCTTGAACGAGTCGAATCAAGCCGGATTCGGCCAGGCCAAGCGCCTTAAGATACTCCATCCGTTCCGCCTCAGTCTCCAAATCAGCAATCTCGGCCTCGATGGCGGCAGAGATCACCACCACCTCAGCCCCTTCCTCCTTGGCCTTTTTTTGGAGCCCCGCGACCGAGGGAAGATCTTCCTTTCCCAGGTCTGACTCATTCACATTGGCCACATAGAGGACTGGCTTGGCCGTCAAGAGGTGCAAGGGCTTGACCACCTCCTGGGCCTCGGGAGAAAGGCCTTCCACCGCCTTGCGCACGCCGCCGCCCTCGTTGAGGAGCTTCTCGATTTCGTTAAGAATCTCGACCGAGAAGGCCGCCTTCTTGTCGCCGGATTTAGCCAGCTTCGCGAGCCGCTCGAGGGCCGAGGCGACCGTGGTCAGATCCTTCAGGGCCAGCTCCGTTCTCACAATCTCGACGTCGTGCAGGGGATCCACTGCACCGGTCACATGGACCACTCGAGGGTCTTCAAAGCAGCGCACCACATGGGCTACCGCCTCCACCTCCGCGATCCTGGAGAGGAACTGGTTGCCCAGCCCTTCGCCGCGGCTGGCCCCCTGAACGAGCCCGGCGATATCCACAAATTCGATCGCGGTGGGAACCTTCTTTTCCTTTGGGACAAGCGCCATGATCTGATCGAGCCGCGGGTCCGGCACCGCCACGACGCCGACGTTGGGCTCAATCGTGCAGAAGGGATAGTTGGTGGCGGCCACGTGCGAGCGGGTCAGGGCATTAAAGAGGGTGGACTTGCCGACGTTCGGCAGCCCGATGATCCCGCAGCTAAACCCCATCAGCCCCCCCCTCTGCGGTGGCCTGCTGGGGCCAGAGGCCAGCCCCTGCTTGCCAGGACTGGCTGGCTGCAGGAGGGGCCCCGGCGAGGGGATGGCCCGGAAGCGCACCTCGGAGGCCGCGCGGGCAGGGTTCCCCCAGAAGAGCTCTCCTTTGGAGAG
>CAYJSX010000087.1:0-6022 GCA_964372575.1 uncultured Planctomycetia bacterium | reverse complement strand
GCTCATCCCCATCGATAAATTAAGCGGTAAGCTGTAAGCGGTAAGCTGTAAGCTGATCAATCCCCGCTGCAAGTCATCTCGTAAAAGACGCAGCTCCCTAAAGAAGGGCCTGGAGGCCTCTGGATCCGGGTTCCAGGGGGTTAGGGTCATTAAACCAGAAAATCGCAAATGTTTCGACCTTAAGATGGCCTCGGCAACCCCTTGGGCCTCTTCGGGACGGCAGCCGTGCTTGGTCGCCTCGCCGGAGATGTTCACCTGAACCAAAACCTTCAGGGGTCTTACGGCATGCCGGTCGAGGGCCTCCACCAGGGGAAGAGAGTCCACCGAGTGAATCCAGTCGAAAAGCTGCGCGGCTACCTTGGCCTTGTTGCGCTGGAGATGGCCGATCAGGTGCCATGGGATGCCAGTCTTAAGTTGGGGTTTTTTCTCCTGCGCCTCCTGAACCCGATTCTCTCCAATCTCCGCTACACCCAACGCCAAGGCCTGCCGAATGGTCTCTACCGGGACTCCCTTGGTGACACAGACCAGTCGGATCTCCTCAGGACGGCGGCCCCGGGCTCGGGCGCTCGCAGCGATTCGGGAGAGGACCTGTTGGAGGTTATGGGCTCTAAAAATATTCCTCGAGGACCCGACGGACTCGATGGGTCAGGGCTTCCCAGGGACCTTGGGAAAGCTGGTTTGCCTCGGAGGGGGCCCGGCGCTTGCTGCCTAAGCGCAAAAGACCCACCAGGGCGGCGTGGGAGGGCTTGATGACGATGGCAGGATCGATCTCCACCTCGCGGATGGCTCCCAGGCGAACCGGAGCGTTCAAGATCTCCTCGGCCATCTCCAAGAATCCTCCCACCTGCGCCAGCGGCCCCACCATACAAACGCCGGAAGAGGCCTCCCGGAAGTAAGGACTCTCTTCCAGTTTCGCCTTAAGCCGGCCGATGAATTCTCGGCAGCGGCCCGCCAACCACCGAACCACCTCTTCCTGGGCCAAGGTGCGAACCAGAGACCCGGTGCTGACCCGCAAGGGGACGCTGGTCCCGTCGGGCCGTTCCTCCAAAGAGCCGACCTGGGCCAGGAGCTGGTCGCAGGCGGCCGCCGGGAGTTTGAAGGCGCGGCCTAAGGCCTGCGTCAGATGGTCGGTTCCCCAGGGAATGAGAAGGGTCTCTCGGGCCGATCCGCTGCCAAAGAGAACCGCCTCTGTGAAGGTTTCGCCCAGATGAATCACCGCCACCCCCAGATCCCGATCCAAATCTGACAGAATCGCTTCGGCGGCCGCCAGTCCCGGCAGCACGAGCTCCTCCACCGTAAGCCCGGCCCGGTTCATGACCCGATGGAGATTGGAGAAGGCCAGGTTCAAGCCGGTCACGAGGTGCAGGTGGACGGTAAGCTTGCTTCCAAACAGGCCCACCGGATTTTCAACGCCGGGCTGGCCGTCCACCGAAAAGCCCTGCTCAAAGGCGTGGAGGATCTGTCGGTCGTATCCGAGCGACAAGGAGCGGCAGGCAACGGTCGCCCGCTCCACATCCCGCCGGGTCACCCCCACCTCCGGCTCCAAGATGGGCACACAGGCCGAGGCGTTGGCGCTCCTTAAATGATTTCCGTAAGCCGCAGATAAAACCTTGGAGATCCGCGCGCCCAAGCGCTGTTCCACCTGCCGGATGAGACGGGCCACGGTGTCAGCGCACTCGGCCGGATCGCTGAGGGTTCCCTGCTTCACCCCCTGGGCAGGAACCGACTCCAAGGCCAGAAGCTTTAACCGCTCAGAGCGATCGGCCTGGCCCGCGGCCGCCAAGAATTGGCGCGTTCCCAGCTCCAGGGCGGCCACCCAGTTGGTCTTCGACCTCACCGCTTCCTCCTCCTGACGGAGGCGGACGAGGCCGGCTGGTCCCATCCGATCACCGGATCGGTGAAGCGCAGATCGATGTAGCGCGCCCCCTCCAGCATCGGATGGGGTCTTAAAAGAATTTGGGCGAGGCGATCGAGGGCTGCGTCGGTGGTGCGGTCCTCCAACCGAATCTCAAGTCCATGGTCCACCAGGAGAAAAATCCCGCTGCCTTTGACCTGAAGGCTGTTCACCTGACGGCCCGTCAAGGTCCCCTTGGCCCGGAGCATCGCCAGCACCTCCATGCCTCTAAAGAAGGAGCGATCTTTAAGCGTCTGTCCCACCCGATACGGCCCCCGGATCCCTGGGGTCCAAAGGAGGACCAGGTGAGGCCAGGCAGATGAACGGCCCGAGGCGAGGATCACTCCACCGTCGCTCACCAGATAGTAACCCGATTCCGTCTTCAACTGTGCCGCTGGCCGGCGGGGCGAGAGAAAGGCGCGCAGGCGATTGGGGAGGATCCGCCGAACCTCCTCCACCTCGATCGTGGGATGACGCCTCTGCAGGGCCTGCGCCACGGTTCCAAGGTCCAAAAGAAAAATAGAGGTCGGAGGCAAGAGGCGATACCGTCGGGGCGCAACCTTCGAGTCCGCCGGGAAGAAGGCCTCAATCTCCTCCACCCGAAAGACCGGCGCCAAGACGGCCGAATGGACCGCGCTGGAGGCCGCCAGAAAAAGGGCCACCCCGGAAACAAAAGAAACGCTTAAAGTCGTTGCCCGCTTCGAAGCCATCTCTTACACCTTAACGCCCATCATTTTATCACCCCCCCACCTCCTTTCGTCCGCCGAAGGCGGACCGGCCCGGAAGGCAGAGGCCAGCATTCGAGAACAGAGTTCGGCAAAATCGATCCCCACTGCCTGGGCCGCCTTGGGAAGGAGACTCGTGGCCGTCATCCCTGGAATGGTGTTGAGCTCCAGCAAAACCGGGCCCCTGGCCTTAACCCAGATCATGTCTACCCGGCTGAAGGAGCGGCAGCCCAATGCCCGATGGGCGCGAAGGGCGATCCGCTGGGCAAGCCGGGCGACCTCCTGGGGGAGGGGTGCTGGAACCCGATATTCGGTTTGGCCGGGGGTGTACTTGGCGACGAAATCGTAGAAGCGCCTTTTGGGAACGATCTGGATCACCGGAAGGGGCCTGTCCTCTAAAATTCCAACGGTGAGCTCTGGACCGGAGAGATATTCCTCCAGCAGGATCTTCTGGCCATAGGGGGCGGCCTGTTGAATGGCGCGGGCGAGCTCTTTGCGGCTGTCCACCATGCTGATCCCAAACGACGAGCCCTGTCCGGCGGGCTTGACCACCATCGGGAAGCTCAGGCCGTTTCCCTTCAGGAGGGCTTCATGAGATCCCGCCAGTGCCGTCTTCGGAACCGGGAGGCCTGCCTGGGCCCATCGCCTGCGTGAGAGCCATTTGTCCATCCCCAGGCGGCAGGCCGCCGGAGCGGAACCGGTGTAAGGAATCTTAAGCCGCCTCAAGAGAGACTGAACCTTCCCATCTTCACCAAAAGGCCCATGCAGGGCGATGAAGGCGTAGGAGATGTTGGAGCGGGCCAGCGTCGCGGGGATCTTCCGAGGGTCGCGGGAAAGCTCCAGCAAAACGGCCGGGTAACCCTTCTGAAGCAGGGCCTCGTGGATCGCACGGCCGCTCCTTAAGGAGATCTCCCTCTCCTGCGAGGGGCCCCCGCAAAGAACCCCAACGCGTTCTCCTAAACTATTCGCGGCTCGTCCCATCGGGAAGCACCTGGACCTCCAACTCCAAATTCACCTGGAACATCTGCCGAACGCGCCGGTGAACCTCCTCAATGAGGGAGAAGACGTCCGAGGATCGGGCGTTTCCACAGTTCATCATGAAGTTGGCGTGAATGGGCGAAACCATCGCTCCGCCCATCCGATGCCCCTTTAGCCCAGCCCGATCGATCATCCAACCGGCAGGCGGGGCCCCGTGGGGCGGATTCTTGAAGATGCAGCCGGCGGAGGGGGCGGTCCAATCCTGGGTTCTTCGTTTAAAGGCCCACAACCGTTTAACCCGCTCCTTCACTGCCAGCGGGTCGTCCGGCGTGAGCTTCAAGTTCGCCGAAAGGACCATCTGCCCTGAAAGTCGGCTCGCGCGGTAGCCGAAGCCGACCTGGGAAGCTGGAAGGGTTTGGATTTGGCCTTGGGGGTTGATCGCCGTGATCCCTTCGGCCACATCGGAGACCGAGTGGATCTTTCCTTCTTCATCGTGGGTGCCGGCGTTCATCCGGATGGCCCCGCCCAGTCTGCCCGGGACACCGGCCAAAAACTCGATGCCGGAAAGCCCCTCCTCTGATCCTCGATGGATCAACATCTCCAGGGAAACCCCTGCCCCTACCCGAAGGCCCGTTTCCGTCCGCTCCACACCCTGGAAGCCCGGGCCGGCCAAATGAACGACCACCCCTGGAATCCCGCCATCGTCCACCAGGAGATTCGCCCCCCCTCCAACCGGCGTGATCGGAAGATCGCTGTGCCTCGCCCACTGGATGAGCTCGAGCAGGGTCGGCGGGTCGGGCGGCTCGGCCCAAATCTGGGCCGGTCCTCCGATGTGAAAGCTCGTGTGGAGGGACATGGGCTCATCAAACCGAACCCTCCCCTTGAGCAGGGCCTGAAGCTGGCCGCGAAGCTTGGGCTCCAAAACAGGCCGACTCACCGGCCCCTCCCCTGGATCTTCCGCAAGGCCTTCAGAAACTGCGGGGCCAACTCCCCCACGCTCCCGGCCCCCATAAAAAGGATCATCTCCCCGGACCTGGCATCCGAGGCCAGCCAGGTCAGCAGTTCCTCGGAAGACTCAAAAAGCCGGGCGCGGCGGCCCTGGCCTTGGAGCCGTTGGACAATCTTTCCGCTGTCCACCCCATCCATCGGATCCTCGCTGGCCGCGTAGATCGGAAGGAGAATCACCTCGTCTGCCAGCCCCAAGGAGGAGCAGAATCGATCGAACAGGTAGTGGGTCCGCGTGTAACGGTGCGGCTGGAAGACGCAGCGGATCCTTCTGCCTTCCCAGTGGCGGGCGGCCTGAAGGGTGGAGCGGATCTCCTGGGGATGGTGGGCATAATCCTCAACCACCAGCACCCCTGCCTCCTCCCCATGAACCTCGAACCTTCGCTGGGCTCCTTGGTAGCCGGCCAGCGACTCCTGCACCGTCGAGAACTTAATCCCCAGCCATTCGCCCAAGGCCACCGCCGCCAGGGAGTTGACCAGATGGTGCGCCCCGGTAAGGTTCAGCCGAATCCGACCCAGGCGCCTTCCAGAATGAAGGCACAGATAGCTCGCGCGGCCGGCCCCCTGTTCGATCTCGATGGCCCGAACCTGTGCCTTCTCCGAGAGGCCGTAGCCGATCCCGCGCCCAGCGTTGAGACGGAGGAGGGATTCAACCCCCGGATCGTCCACGCAGCCGATCACCGCGCCCTGGGGCTGGACCCTTTCGAGGAAGGCCTCGTAGGTTTCCAGGATCTCCGCCCGGTTTCTGAAGTAGTCGAGATGCTCTTCGTCCACGTTGGTCAAGATCGCCGCGTAAGGGGCAAGCCAAAGAAGCGACCCGTCGGAATCGTCTGCCTCGATCACCGCGTATCGACCCCTTCCCAACCGGGCATTCCCTCCCAGGGCATCCACTTGGGCTCCAAGCAGGATGGTGGGGTCCAGCCCTGCCTTCACGAGGAGCGACGCGGCCAGGGCGGCGGTGGTGCTTTTGCCGTGGGCTCCGGTCACTGCTATCGTTTTCTTCCCTGAGACAAGCTCGGCCGCCATTTGGCCCCGGTGAAGAACCGGCAGGCCCTGGTTTCTGGCGGCCAACAGCTCTGGATTCTGGGCTGACACGCTGGAAGAGTAGATCACCCGATCGGCACCGTGGATATGAGAAGCGGCGTGTCCGGCCTTCAGATGGGCCCCCGATCGTTGAAGCATCTTGAAAAGGCCGTTGGCGACAAGGTCGCAGCCCGAGACCCATTCCCCTCGCGCCAGGAGCAGCCGGGCAATGCCGCTCATCCCAATCCCCCCCACCCCAATCAGATGCGTCCTCACCCCGCCCCTCCGTGGCTCAACTGTACGTTTTGGAACTGTCAAGCTGCAGGAAACCCCGGCTTGAGGGCTGCGCCCTCCGCCGGGGCCCCTCCTGCAGCCAGCGCTGGTCATAGCTCACGAG
>CAYJSX010000086.1:0-6023 GCA_964372575.1 uncultured Planctomycetia bacterium | reverse complement strand
AAACGGCGACGATCGCTTCGAGAATCACAACAGGCGCCCAGAACGTCATGACGCCCTTGCCGCGCGGCTTCAGGTGATCGCGCAGGCCGGCGACGATGGATCGCACCAACTGGTGGTCATGGTCTAGCGCCGCCCGCTCCCGCATGCCTGAGGGCCGGCCGTCAAACAGCGGCGGGTTGCTCACGATCAGGTCAAAGCGCTCCTTAGCCTCTTCCAGCTTCCTTAAGAGGTCAAAGGCGTTGCCCTTGACCACCCTCACGTTGGTTGCGCGATTGCGCGCGATGTTATCCTGAAAGCGCTCCACCGCGGCCGCCGAATCTTCGACCGCCAGGACCTCTTGGGCCGCCGGTGCTGCCTGAAGACTGAAGCCCCCCTGGTAGGCAAACAGATCCAGGATTCTTCCCCGCGCCAGGCCCCGGGCCCAGAGCCGGTTCTCCCGCTGGTCGAGATACGCTCCGGTCTTCTGTCCCTCCCACACATCGATCCCCAATCGGATGCCTCCCTCCTCAACCTCCACGATGCCTGGGCGGGATCCCTTCAAAACCTTCTTCTCGAGGGGAAGACCCTCAAGCATCCTCACCTGCGAATCGTTGCGGGCCACGATCGCCTGGGGCGCCAGATGCTCCACCAGAAGCTCCACCACCAGGGGGAGGATCCGGTCAAACCCCAGAGAGAGGACCTGCACTACCACCACATCGGCATAACAGTCGACCACCAGCCCTGGAAATCCGTCCGCCTCAGAATGGATGAGGCGGTAGGCGGTGCCGTCTTGAACCACCCTTTTGCGGTAGGCCATGGCGGCCAGGAAGCGCTGGGCCCAGAAATTTCGGTCGATGAGCTGGCCAGGGTCGCTGGTCAGCCACCGGAGGGCGATCTTGGATCTCTCGTTGTAGAAGGCCTGCCCCAGCGGCTCGCCCCGGTGAGATTTCACCTGAACGACCTGGCCGGAAAGCTCAGGACGCGGTTCTTTAAGATCGTCCTGGTAGACCCAGGGGTGAAGGCTCCGGCGCCACCGCAGCCCCTTCGGGGTAAGTACGAGATCCCTCACTGGAGTCTGTCATCCCCGCCCTCGATGAAGGCATTCGAGGGTAAACTCCAGCGGGGATCCTCACTTTCGTGAGGATGACGGGGCCCCTCCCCCGTCACTTCGTGGTCCATTCCCCTGAGGGAAGCTGGATCTTCTCTCCGGGCTCGGCCTTCTCCTGCTGAACCTGCGCGAAGGTGGACCGGATCGTGCCGATCGCCTCGGGGCCTAAGTTGTTCTGCTGGACAATCGCCTGGTAGACGACCTCCCGATCCCGGTTTTCCGCCTCTACCAGCGAGGCCACATTGGCATCCCCTCCAAAGGCCGTCACATGACCCTGGTGGTCCTCTCCAGCCAGGCCCTGGGCCTTGTAGGTCTTGAGTTTTTCAAACCGGTCTCGTCTGGCATCGAGGGCCTGCTGGACCTCCGGTGTCGCGTATTTAAGCTGGGCAGATTCGGCCCAGGCCCGAGCACCCAATCCTTCCCACCGGGAGCTGGGCTTCGCGGGGGCCTTGCCGCTCACAAAATCCTCAATCGAAGTGGCCGTCTCCTTAACCTGTCGAACATCCACTGTGATGTGGGCCTCGATCTTGATGGGGCGGTCCGGGTCTCCGGCCACCGTGGCCCGACAGGCGGAGAAGGTACCTAGGCTCAAAGCGAACATTCCCAGCCACCACACAGTCTCTGTTTCCCGTTTTCTATTCACGCGTTGATCCCTCCGTTAGAAAGATCTCTTTAAGAAGCTCCACGCTGTCTTTCGGCACCCGAACGGTAAGATCCAAAAGATGATCCCCGTCCAGCAGAAGACCCAACCGGTAAACATCCTCCTCGGTTGCCAGTTCGAACCTCCCTATCTTATAGCGAAAGGTGGGCCTGCCTTGAAGGGCCTGGAGGATCTGGCCCTGCGAGCCTCCGCCGGCAGGAAGCAGCGACAAGAGGTTGATCAGCAGGTCGTTGTTCAAATCCCCTCCGGGCTCCAGCGCCTCCAGCTTCACCCCCACCGCCTCCACCCGTCCGCTGGCCGCGGACAACCGAAGTTGACCCCGCAGGGTGCCGGTGGCCTTCCATCGGCCTTGGGCGAGGGTCTGATCGGTCAAGGCCAGATCCAGACGGCTCACCCGGGCTGTAAGCTCCCAGCTCAGCTTCCCCCTGCTGTGCAAGCCGGCCCCTAAAAGGGGGTCCTGAAGCTCCAGAATCAAATCGCCCCTTGGATTAAGCCACCGAACCGAGTGGGCACCCAGTCTCAAAGGGCCGACCAATCGCAAGCCCAAGGCCTGGACTTGAGTTCCAGGAAACTCCTTGGCCACCCCAGCCGTCAGCCAACCCGACAGGATGGGGCTGGCGGCCCCGGACTGAAACCAGACCGCGGCGCCCCCCAGCCCCAGCAACAAACAAAAGAGAACGCTTCTCAAAGGGACACTTTTCTCTAAGTGAAGTGTCCCAGAAAGAAGCGTTCTCTATTTACCATTTAGGGGGCTCTTCCTGCAGGAGGGCGAGAAGCTCCTCCTCCAAGGATTGCGGGTTAAACCATCCCTGGCGCAGGCGGATCTTGCCCTTATAGTCGATCAAGTAGGCGGCGTTGGGTGCCCGGCCAAATCTCTCCCAGGCGGCGTTGTCCATCCCATCCACCAGCACAGGGATGCTGCTTTGAAGATTGGCCTGGCATCGGGAGGCCAAGGCAACCCGCTCTTCGTAGCCTTTGGGCTGCTTAAGGAGCAGGCCGATCTCCTGGTTCTCCTCGGTAAGCCATTCCCCTTGCGCGTAAGGACTGGCCTGGCCCTTGGGATGGGCCTCGATCGTGTAGAGGATAAAGAAGGCGGCCCGCCTGCCATACCTTTCATAAAGACGCTTCAGGGCTGTAAGCCGCTGCCGGTAGACCGGACAGCTGTAGCTCCCGGTCACAAGCAGAACCGGCTTTTTGCCCTTGAAGTCTCTAAGCCGAACCGACTTCCCATCCAGATCCTTGAGCGTGAGGTCCGGCACCACCTCTTCCTCCTGAGGCCCACCGAAAAGATCGGGGGGCGATCCCTCATCGCCAACGGCCCCGCAGGAGAAGAGGGCCAGCCCCGCCAGGAGAGCAAGGGGGAGGAGATGTCTCAACCTTTCCCTCCCAGGAAGACAGGAACCAGGGCACCGCCTCGGCTGATGTTCACGACCGGCTCCTCTGAGGAGCGCCCCACAAAGGCGACCCCCCGGGAGGTGGCGGTGACCCCCAAGGTGACGAACTGCTCCTCGGCCTTGGGCCGGCCCCGTTCCCGAAGGATCATCACCTGGGCCTTCGAAATCGGCACCTTCTCCTGAACCACCCAGGCCTTGGACTTCTGGAACGCCTGCTCCACGGCCCTCTCCCAATCCGAGGCCGATACCGTCTCACCCACAATGACCCCCTCCCCGCCGTAGCCCCGGTTGGGCTTCAGGACGAGATGCTCCCGGCCCTTGCGGATCGCATCGGCGAGATCTACCTCCTTACCTTCCCCATCGATGGTCTTGCGCTCCTCGACCAGACGGGTCCAGGGAAAGTGCATCCTGGCGGCCCGCAGCTCCTGGGGACTGAAGTGATCGGAGAAATCGGGGGTGGTTAAAAGCTCGCACAGGCTCTTGTGATCGAACTCCCCAAAGACCGTGGAGACGACCCGGTTTTCACAGAAGGCCTCCTGGATGGCTTCCACCGACCCGCCGTGGGTCTGGATCGAAACCACCTCCTCAATCTGAAAATCCCGGTAGATCACATCGATCGGCTCACCCTTGAGGCGGAGCTGTTGGTTGACCCACTCCACCTCTCGAGGGTCCCCCACCCAGGCAGGAACCTCCTGGCTCGTGAAAAAGTTCGCCAGCTCGTTGAATTCGTCCACCCCTCCAGGCACCGATTCCCGACGCTCCACCAACCCGACCCGGCACGAGGCCGCCTCCAGGGCCCTGGCATGGCCTTTAAGCTCCTCCAGGAGAAGCCGACGATAGTCGGCCGGAGGATTCAACGAAAGCTCCGGCAGCGACTCCTTGAGTCTTGGAAGGAGGTGGGTCTGAAGCATCTTGATTCCGGCGGGCATCAGGTGGATGCAGCCCACCCCGACGGCGTTAAACTCGATCACCTGGAAGGAGGAGAGATTCTCCTCTACCGGCGGGCCTAGGTTCGTGTCAAAACGCTCGAAGAGGGTCTGCGGGCGAGGAATCCCATCGCCGCAGATGGCCTTGAGCCATTTCAGCTCCGACTCTCTTAAGGGAAGAATGGCCTGGAGCCTGGGGTCCTCGAAATAAGACTTCAAGATTCGGTTGACGGTGCGTCGAATCCCTCGGAAGAAGCCCTGCAGATAGCGGGCGCAGGCCGGGCGGACCACCCAGGGGCTGAGGGCCAGGGGGATGAGCTCTTCCTCGCCCGCTTCGGCCTTGAGGAGGAATTTCTTTTCGCGGGCTTGGGCCTTAAGGGCGCTGGCGATCTCCCCCAAAACCGATTCGGGGAGGGCTTCGATGGCGGATAAAAGCGGGGGGTAGGACGGGCGGTTCTTTTTATTCCCCAACGATTTTGATGAGAACCCGCTTTTTACGGCGGCCGTCAAACTCGCCGTAAAAGATCTGTTCCCAGGGGCCGAAGTCCAATTTTCCCTTGGTAACCGCCACCACCACCTCCCGGCCGAAGAGCTGGCGCTTGATGTGGGAATCGCCGTTGTCTTCGCCGGTCAAGTTGTGGCGATAACGCTTCACGTCGTAGGGCACCAGCCTCTCCAGAAACTCCCTGAAATCCTGGTGGAGTCCTTCTTCATCGTCGTTCACAAAGACACTGGCCGTGATGTGCATGGCGTTGGCGAGGCACAGGCCCTCTTTCACCCCGCTCTCCTTGAGGGCCGCCTCCACGTCAGGGGTGATGTTGACGAAGGCCATGCGCTCCTTCGTGTTGAACCACAGTTCCTTCCGATACGTCTTCACCTTTTACCCTTTACCCTTCACCGGTTTTCTTAATCCCAAGCCCCTTGGTAGAAGTTGCGCTCCCAGGCGTGGGCCTTGAGGGAACGAAGCTCACGGGCCGTTAGCCCATCCCCTCTTAAGGCCGCGCAGTTCATCTCGACGTTGGCGGGCCGCCGCATCCCTGGAATCACGCTGGAAACCGCCGGATGAGCCAGGACAAACTTCAGGGCGAGCTGGCTCAGGGTGGGAACCCCAGGCCGCAAAAAGTCCCTGAGGCGCTCCACCCGTTGACAGGTCTTCCGGAGTCGGTCACCCTTGAAGTAGCCGGCCCTCCAATCACCCCGGGCAAAGCGGGTGCTGGGGGTAAAGGCCCCGGTCAGCGATCCCTCGTCAAACGGAACCCGCGCAATCACGGCGACCCCCTTGTCTTTGGCCAGCGGCAGGAGTCTTCGGCCTGGCGACTGCTCGAAGAGGTTGTAGATCACCTGAACCGAGTCGATCTCCCCCGTGGCCACGAGCTTGAGGACCGAATCCGGCTGATGATCGTTCACCGAAACGCCGAAGGCCCGGATCTTTCCCTGGCGCTTCAAGAGGTCGGCCGCCCGGCGCCATTCCTCGGCCCCGACCCAGGCATCGGTCCAGACGTGCATCTGCTGAAGATCAATCTGCTCAAGACCCAGGCGCTTGAGACTCGTCTCGGTGCAGCGGACGATCCAATCCGCCGGGAAACAGTCTTGTATCCGCATCTTGGGATCGGCGGGCCACTGCATGTTCTTGGATGGGACCTTGGTGGCCAGATAAGATTTCTTCTTGGCGCGGCGCAGGACCGACCCCACCAGCCGCTCGCTGTGGCCCTCTCCATAGACGTAGGCGGTGTCAAAAAAGTTGACGCCCAGGTCGAGGGCGCGGCGGAGCGCCTCCCGGGCTTGGGCGTCGTCCCGAGGGCCCCACCAACCTCCCAGGCCCCTGCAGCCAAAACCAACCTCCGAGACCTTCCAGCCGGTCTTCCCAACACGCCGATACCGCATGGCCCCTACAGTGGCCTCAACTTAGACTGTCATTCTCCCCCTCGATGAAGGCATTCGAGGGTAAACTCCAG
>CAYJSX010000085.1:0-6033 GCA_964372575.1 uncultured Planctomycetia bacterium | reverse complement strand
CCGGCGGCCGACCCCACCCTGACCGTGCAGATGAAGTCGGTGGGGGAGGTGATGGCGATCGGCCGGACCTTCAAGGAGGCGCTGCAGAAAGGGCTGCGCTCCCTCGAGACCGGGCGCTTCGGTCTGGGGGCCGACGGGAAGGATAGGCCCCTGACCGAGGAGGAGCTCAAGGAAAGGCTCAGGGTTCCAAATGCCGAGAGGATCTTTGCCATCCGCCAAGCGGTTCTGGCCGGCTTCTCCGACGAAGAGATCTATGCCTTGACCAAGATCGACCGATGGTTCCTTCTGGAGATCCGCCAGATCGTGGAATTGGAGCGAGAGCTCCAGTCGGTTCGCCATCCAGACGCGGGCCTCCTCCTTAAGGCCAAACAGTACGGCTTCAGCGACCGCCAGCTGGCCCATCTCTGGGGGAAAAGGGAGATGGACGTCCGCCGGCTGCGCCTGGGGTACAACCTCAGACCCCTCTTCTATATGGTGGATACCTGTGCCGCCGAATTTGAGGCCCGCACCCCCTATTACTACTCCACGTACGAGAAACCGGTGTCCCGCTTGCCCTTCGACTCGGCCGTTCATCCTGAGCCCGTCGAAGGCGAACGGCCGGCTCAGGGCGAACGGGCGGCTCGCAAGATCATGATCATCGGAGGCGGCCCCAACCGAATTGGGCAGGGGATCGAGTTCGACTACTGCTGCGTGCATGCCGTCTTTGCCCTCCGGGAGGCCGGATACCGGACGGTCATGGTGAACTCCAACCCCGAGACGGTCTCCACCGATTACGACACGGCCGACCGCCTCTATTTTGAACCCCTGACCCTGGAGGACATCCTGAACGTCGTGGAAGAAGAAAAGCCGGAAGGGGTGATCGTCCAGTTGGGAGGGCAGACGCCGCTCAACCTCGCCTTGGCACTTGAGGCCGCCGGGGTGGCAATCCTGGGGACGAGCCCCGAGGCGATTGATCTGGCCGAGGACCGTAAGAGGTTTAGTGAACTGGTCGACCGGCTGAAGCTCAGGCAGCCCCCCAACGGAACCGCCACGACTCCCGAAGAAGCCCTTCAGATTGCCAGGCGCCTGGGCTTTCCGGTTTTGGTGCGGCCCTCCTACGTCTTGGGGGGGCGGGCGATGGAGATTGTTTACGACGAGAAGGATCTCCTCAACTACATGACGAGCGCCGTAGAGGCCTCACCCGAGCGGCCTGTCCTGGTAGACAAGTTCTTGGAGGACGCCATCGAGGTGGATGTGGACGTCGTGGCCGATGGGAAAAGGGCGGTGATCGGTGGGATCCTCGAGCACGTGGAAGAGGCAGGGGTTCACTCCGGCGATGCGGCCATGGTGCTGCCGCCGCATACCCTTGCGCTTGCGGTGGTGGATCAGATTCGGCAGGTGAGCCTGCGCCTGGCCAAGACGCTTCGGGTGGTGGGCCTGATGAATGTGCAGTTGGCGGTCAAGGGCAAGGAGCTCTACATCCTCGAGGTTAATCCTCGTGCCTCCAGAACGGTCCCCCTTGTCTCCAAGGCGATCGGTGTCCCCTTGGCCAAGCTGGCAGCCCGGGCGATGGTGGGCCAGACGCTGGCGGCCCTGGGGTTCACCGAGGAGATCCACCCTCCCTTCATGACGGTCAAGGAGTCGGTCTTCCCCTTTGCCCGCTTCTTCGGCGTCGACATCATCTTGGGGCCGGAGATGAAATCGACCGGTGAGGTGATGGGGATCGATCACAGCTTCGGGCTGGCCTACGCCAAGTCTCAGATCGCCGCCTACCAGCGCCTTCCCTTGGGGGGAAGGGTCTTTGTGAGCGTCAAAGATTCGGACAAGCCGTTTGTGACGGAGATTGTCCTGCGCTTGACCCGCATGGGATTCCACATCGTTTCCACCTCTGGCACGGCCGAGGTCCTTCGGGCGGCCGGAATCCCGGTGGAGGCGATCAAAAAGATCCACGAGGGGCGCCCTCATGTTTTGGATCTGGTGCGGGATCTTCAGGTGGATCTCATCATCAACACCCCAGCCGGCAAGGCGACCAAGGCGGATGAGACCAAGATCCGATCGCTGGCCGTGGCCCGGGGGATTCCCTGCGTCACCACGATCCCCGGCGCCCTGGCCTTGACCACCGGCATCGCCTCTTTGATGAGAGAGGGGATCCAAGTCTTCTCCTTGCAGGAGTGGCATGAAAAGATTGGCATCCGGCATCCCGTATGAGGCTCGGTAAAGGCGAGGCCAACAGCCATCCCCTGCCCCAGGGGATGGTGCAGGTCCAGGCGCCGGTTCTGAACCATCGGAAGATTGCCCCAGACCATTTTTGGATGTGCCTTATGGCACCGGCCATCGCGCGCAGGGCTTCGCCAGGACAATTCCTGCACATCCGGGTGGGCTCAGGCGATCACCCCTTGTTGCGCCGACCCATCAGCCTGCTGGATGCCGATCCCAAGGCTGGCACGTTCGATTTCATCTACAAGGTGGTGGGCCTGGGCACCTCGGTCCTGGCCCGGATTCCTCGCGGCCGGCGGCTGGATCTCTTGGGTCCCCTGGGACACCCCTTTGAGATTCCCAACGGGCTTCAGGAGGCGTTTCTGGTGGGGGGCGGGGTGGGGATACCGCCTCTTTATTTTCTCGCTAAGAAGTTGGTAGAGCGATCAGCGATCAGCGGTCAGGGAAAAGTGACAGCGTTTCTGGGGGCGAGAACCAAAGGGTGGGTGATTTGCGCTGGAATGTTCCGCAAGCTGGGAGTAGAAACCCGCGTTGCCACAGACGATGGCACGCTGGGTTACAGGGGCAGCGTCGTCAACCTCCTCAAAGAGTTTTTACCCACGACCCACGACCCACGACCCACGACTGCCCTGTACCTGTGCGGGCCCACCCCCATGATGGCCGCCGCTGCCGATTACGCCAAACGGCGCGGGATTCCAACCCAGGCCTCACTCGAAGAGCGGATGGGCTGCGCCATGGGCTGCTGTCTGGGCTGTGTGGTGGAGATCGCCACCGAGCCGGCGGCCAGCCACTCCCGCTTCCAGCGGGTCTGCACCGAGGGCCCGGTTTTCCCTGCGGAAGCCGTGGTGTGGAGTAACCCGTGAATCGTCCTGATGGAAAACCGGAGGAGGCCTGCGCCCTTCGATTAAGGCCAGGCAACGAGAAGGAGCCTGGCGACCACTGCAGGCCGGGGGGCCGGCCGAGCAACCTGGCGAGCGGAGCGAGCCGGGCGAGGCGTACGGTTTTCCCCGCAGAGAAGATCCTTTGGGCGTAGACCTCTCCATTCGCTTGGGGCCCCTGAATCTTCAAAATCCGGTGATGGTGGCCTCCGGGACCTTTGGCTACGGGCCCGAGTACCATCGGCTCTACGACGTGAATGTCTTGGGCGGCATGGTCACCAAGTCGATCTCCTTGAAGCCCCGCCCGGGGAATCCTGCCCCGCGGATCTACGAGACCCCCTCTGGGATGCTCAACTCCATCGGCCTGCAGAACGTGGGGCTCAGTGCCTTCGTGAAAGACAAGCTCCCCTTCCTAAACGGCCTTCGGGGCCCCAAGATTATCGTGAGCCTTGCTGGAGAGTCGGTTTCAGAGTATGTGGAGCTGGCCAGGCGCCTCGACCGGGAGGAAGGGATCGATGGGTTTGAACTGAACATCTCCTGCCCCAACTGTGAGCAGGGAGGGATCGAGTTCGGGGTGGATCCCAAGCTTACGGGGCAGCTCGTCCGGCGGGTGGCTGCGGCGACACGCAAGCCGCTCATCGTGAAGCTCTCTCCCAACGTGACCGACATCGTGGCCATCGCCCGCGCGGCGGTGGAGGGGGGAGCTCAGATTCTCTCCCTCATCAATACCCTGCTGGGGCTGGCGGTCGATCCGGTCCGATGGAAGCCGAGGATCGCCACGGTAACCGGCGGCTTAAGCGGGCCAGCCATCAAACCGGTTGCTCTTCGGATGGTCTGGCAGGTCCATCGGGCGCTTCCCAAAGTTCCCTTGATTGGGATGGGGGGGATCATGACGCCTGAGGACGCGGTGGAATTTATGCTCTGTGGGGCGAGGGCCATTCAGGTGGGCACGGCCAACTATGTGAATCCCAAGGCGCCCCTGGAGATTCTCGATGGGATGAGGCGCTACCTGAGGGCCAAGAAACTCAGTCGGGCCGGGGAGCTCGTGGGAAGGCTTCAAACTCCCAGGGTCTTAAGAGGCATTCCCAAGGCGGTGGCGGGGTGAAACGACGGCTCGGCTCCGGTGCCCTCACGGGCGAAGGCTGTGTGCCTGACGGCGTGGCGGCCTCATCCCTCGGGCAGTCGCCTCACCGTCGTTCTGAGGGGGAAACCACTGCCTGGTTTCCCCCTCAGGGATCCCCCATCTGGCAAAGGCAAATGGTGCTGTTGGGGGGGATTTCCCATCCCCCCCAACATGCCCCCCCTTCCAGAGGTGTGGCGGGGTGAGGTTAGCGGCGGAGGAGCGGATCATCGTGGCCCTGGATGTGGCCACCCTGGAGGAGGCGGGCCAGTGGGTTAACACATTCCTACCTTTGGGGATCCGCCATTTCAAGGTGGGCCTGGGGTTGTTCACCCGCTTTGGGCCTGTGGCAGTGGAACTGGTTCACCGGCAAGGGGGAAAGGTTTTCCTGGACTTGAAGTTCCACGACATCCCGCAAACGGTTGGCCAAGCCGCGCAGTCGGCAGCCCGCTTAGGGATTTGGATGACGAACCTTCACATCCAGGGCGGTTCTGCTATGATGCGGATGGGGGCCGCGGCGATTCGGGAAGAGGCGGCCAGACTCAAGAAAGAACCGCCCCTCTTGATCGGGGTGACGGTCCTGACCTCCATGGCCGAGCGGGACCTCATGGATCTGGGCCTGCGCAAGACCTTGAAGGATCAGGTTCTTTATTTGGCCCGACTGGCCCATTCTTCCGGTTTAAATGGGGTCGTCACCTCTGCCCAGGAGGCCAAGGCGCTGCGCTGGGCGTTGGGGGAGGAATTCATCATCGTGACCCCAGGGATTCGACCTCAGGAAGTTCCCCAAGAGATCTTGTCGGTAAGGCCTGGTCAAAGGGACGATCAACAGAGGACCGCCACCCCTTCTGAGGCGGTGCGGTCCGGGGCCGACTACCTGGTAGTGGGCAGACCGATCTTGAAGGCGGCCGATCCCAAGTCGGTGGCTTTACACATGGTCAAGGAGCTTAAAGATGCGACCCTCTGAAGTGATGGGCCTGTTCCGGGAGTGCGGGGCTTGGCTGGATGGACACTTCGCCTTGTCCAGCGGCCTCCACAGCCGCGACTACCTGCAGTGCGCCATGATCCTGCAACACCCGAGCCTCTCTTCGCGCCTGTGCCAGACGCTGGCTCAGCGCTTCCTGAACGACGAGGTCACCTGCATCGCGGCCCCGGCCATGGGCGGGATCTTGGTTGCCTACGAGATAGCCCGACACCTGGGCTGCCGGGCGATTTTTGCCGAGCGGGTGGAAGGAAGGCTTCAGTTTCGGCGGTCCTTCCGGATGGGGCCCAAGGATCGGGTCTTGGTGGTGGAGGATGTGGTCACGACCGGCGGCTCGGTGGAAGAGCTCATCGCGCTGGTGCGGGACACCGGGGCCGAGATCATCGGGATCGGGACCCTGGTCGATCGTTCCGGGGGCTGGGCCTCCTTTGACGTCAAGTACCACGCCCTCATAAGCCTCAACCTCAAGACCTTCTCCCCGCAGGAATGCCCCTTGTGCAAGGAGGGCATTCCCCTCGCCAAGCCCGGCAGCCGCGGCCTCTAGCAACCTCCCACTGCCCGCGGTATCAATCCCCAGTTTACCAGTATCTGTTTAGCGGCTTGAGAGAATTCCGTCATTTCGAGGAGGCAAACACGTTCCGAAGAAACCGATTTGCCGACGAGAAATCCGACCCGAAGGGTCGTCTCGAGGAGCCTCTCGCTTACGCTCGAGACAGGCTCCGCGACGAGAGATCCCGGGATCTCTCACTTCGTTCGAGATGACGCTTCGCGTCAGATTTCTCCTCCCTAAGGGTCGTCGAAATGACGAGGGGTAACCCTCGAAATGTCCCCCCCGCTGTCTTAAAACGGCTAAATAGATA